>NZ_FMDK01000547.1 GCF_900091995.1 Streptomyces sp. MnatMP-M17 | reverse complement strand
AGGCCGGCGGGGCGTCGGCGGCTCGGCTGCCGTAGTGGACGGCGACCCGGTCGCCGTTGGCGGCGAAGGCTCGGGCGACGGCGCGGCCGAGACCTCGGGACGCGCCGCTGACCAGGACACGGCGGCCTGTGGTTGGCAGGTTCATGGAAGCGGGCCTTTCGATGTCGGCCGGTGTTCAACCGGCGTTCAGCCATGGGCGGGAGCGTCGGGAGCGTATCCCTCCCCTTTGTGCCCTTCAGGAGACCGCGATGTCATTGACCCGCAGGGAATTCACCGGAAGATCCGCACTCACCGGGGCGGGCTTCGCCCTGACCGGCGCCGCCGGCGCGCTCGCCACCGCACCCGGCGCCCTCGCCGCCGAGGACGTGCCCGAGGTGGCCAGCGGTCCCGCGCTGGAGCCGGGCTACGGACCGCTGCGTCCCGACCCGCGCGGAATGCTCGCGCTGCCGGCCGGATTCTCGTACGAGGTGATCACGCACAGCGGAGTCACCAAGCTGGAGACCGGCGAGTACACACCCTCCAATCATGACGGCACGGCCACCTTCGAGGGCCCGCGCGGAGTCACGCTGCTCGTCAACAACCATGAGCTGGACGGGCCGAGGGACGAGGCGGAGTATCCGGTGCCGCTCACCGAAGGGCTGGTCTACGATCCGGCCGCGCCCGGTGGCTGCACCGTCGTGGAGACGCACCGCGACGGCCGTACCGCCGAGTGGGTCGGTATCTCCGGTACGGCCAACAACTGCGCCGGCGGACGCACTCCCTGGGGCACCTGGCTCACCTGCGAGGAGAACTCCGACCGGGCGGGACAGAACGGAATGACCAAGGACCACGGCTATGTCTTCGAGGTCGATCCCTACGACCGCCGCGCCAACCGGAATCCCGAGCCCATCAAGGCCTTCGGCCGCTACGACCACGAAGCGGTCGTCATCGATCCGCGTACCGGCTACGCCTATCTGACCGAGGACGCCTCGGAACCGAACGGCCTCTTCTACCGCTGGGTCCCGCCGCACGGCTTCAAGCACGGCCGCGGCCAGCTCCGCCGGCTCGCCGACGACGCGGGCGTCCTCCAGGCGCCTCGGTGCTTCGATGCCGGCGGCCGGTTCGTGGACGACCTCTCGCGCGCCGCGAAGCTCGGCACCGTCTACGGCGTGGACTGGGTGGACGTGCCCGACCGGGACGCCAGGACCGTCGACGTACGCGAGCAGTTCGACGGCGAGGACGTCACCCGCTCCAGAAAGCTCGAAGGGATGTGGTGGGCGGACGGCGGGGCGTACATCGTTTCCTCGTACGCCCGCGACGAGAGCCCCGGCAGGCCGCACGACGGCCAGGTGTGGTTCTACCACCCGAGGCGCCGAACGCTGACGCTCAAGGTGCTGCTGGGCGTCAACGCCGAGCCCGGCGAGGACGGCGCCTTCGACGGCCCGGACAACATCACCGTCTCACCGTACGGCGGGCTGGTCATCGCCGAGGACGGCGAGGGCATCCAGCATCTTTTCGGTGCGACGGAGCGCGGACGCACCTATCCGATCGCCCGCAACGACCTCAACGACAGCGAGTTCACGGGCGTCGTGTTCTCGCCCGACGGCCGCACGCTGTTCGCCAATATCCAGGAGCCGGGCATCATGCTCGCCATCACCGGTCCCTGGCGCCGCTCGCCCCGGCACTGACCCGCTACCGACCCGCGTATACGGCCTGCTGGAGCCGGTCCGTACGGCGGCCCGTACGGCTTTCCGGAGGCGTTTCGGAACGGTCCCGGCGGGCTCCCGGTCCGGTCCTGGCAAGGTTTCGGCGGGCTCCCGGAAGGAGTGATCCGGTGGTCCGTCGGCTGTCGGGCATGGCGCGCCGGGGCTCCTTGGGCGCATACTTCCAAGTAATGACCAAGTCAGCCGGATCCCGGCGCCACCTGCCGTCCAGTCCCTTCAACCGCCAGGCCCCGGCCTCACCTCCGCCCGAGCAGTTCGATGTGGGAGACCGTGTCTCACATGACCAGTTCGGACTGGGCAGAGTCATCGGAGTCGAGGGCGAACACGCCGTGCTCATCGATTTCTCGGGGCGACAGGGGAGGATCCTGAGCCCCTTCGCCAAGCTGACCAAGCTCTGAGGCGGAGCCTGTACGCCGCGCCCCCGGGCCGCCGCGGGTCCTGACGGGACCCCGTGGCGGCCCGTAGGCATGTCCGGAGGACGCCAGTCCCGCCGATGCCCGGCTGCCTGCCTCCCCGATGCTCAGAGGACCTTCGCGGCGGGCTTGACCATGCCGCGGACCGTGCGGGACTTCACGAACTCCCCGAGGCCCGTCATCTCCCACTCGCCGGAGAACTGCTTGATCAGCTTGGCCATCATCACGCCCGTCTGCGGCTCGGCCGTCGTGAGATCGAAGCGGACCAGCTCCTCGCCGGTGGCCGCGTCGATCAGCCGGCAGTACGCCTTGGCGACCTCGGTGAACTTCTGGCCCGAGAAGGAATTGACGGTGAAGACCAGTCCCGTCGCGTCGGCGGGCAGCCGGCCGAGATCGACCACGATCACCTCGTCGTCGCCCGCGCCCTCTCCGGTGAGATTGTCACCGGAGTGCTTGATCGCGCCATTGAGGATGGAGAGCTTGCCGAAGTAGCAGCTGTCGAGATGGTTGCGGTTCGGACCGTAGGCGATCACCGAGGCATCGAGATCGATGTCCTTGCCGCGGTACGCGGGCTCCCAGCCGAGGCCCATCTTGACCTGGCTGAGCAGCGGCTGGCCGCCCTTGACCAGCGACACCGTCTGGTTCTTCTGGAGGCTGACGCGGCCCTTGTCCAGATTGATCTTGCCGCTGCCGGGCGCGGCGGCGGGCGGTCCCGGCGGCGCGGCCTGGGCGGGCGGCG
>NZ_FMDK01001115.1 GCF_900091995.1 Streptomyces sp. MnatMP-M17 | reverse complement strand
GACGCCGAGTGGGCCGCCGCGGGCCGGACCGGCCACCCCGGCGCGTCCCCTTCCCCCGACAGCGCGCAGGAGGCGCCCACCCATGGACACCACGAGACCCGTCAGCAGCGGCGCGGTGCCTGAGCAGCCCGGCGCCGAGGACGGCGAACTCCCCCTGATCGCCTACGCGGTCGAGGACGGGGACACCCCCTCCATGCCGCTCGTCGCGGCCTCGGCCCGGCGGGACTGGATAGCCGCCACCGAGGAGGGATTCGCGCGTCGCTGCCTGCCCCTCGTCATGGCCGCGCACAACGAGTGGTGGGTCCTGAACAACCGCACGTTCACGGTCGAGTGGCTGGGGAACCGGCAGACCTCCAGCCTCAGGTTCGGCTACGAGGGCGACGACGCGGACGCACCGCACACCGCCTCCAGCCTGTTCGGCCACGGCATCCTGACATTCGACATCCCGTACCTGTTCCGCACGCCACCGGGCTGGAACCTGTCGGTGCGCGGACCCGCGAACCTCCCCAAGGACGGGGTGACCGCCCTTGCCGGCCTGGTCGAGACGGACTGGGCGAGCGCCTTCTTCACCATGAACTGGCAGCTCACCCGCCCGAACACACCGGTCGAGTTCCGTGCCGGGGAGCCGATCTGCGCGCTCGTGCCGCAGCGCAGGGACGAACTCGCCCGCTTCCGGCCCCGGGTGATTCCGCTGGCCGGTTCGGCCGAGGAAGCGGGCTACCGGGCCTTCGCCGAGAGCCGCCGGCGTTTCAGCGAGGAGCGGGTCGTCCCCGGCACCCCGGCCGCCGCTACCAGCTTCCAGCGCGACTACCTGAAGGGCGTCAACCCCGGCGGCGAGGTCTTCGCCGACCACCGGCGCAAAGTGAAACTGCGGGAGTTCGGGGCCGGCGCCCCGGTCTCACCGCCCTCGCGGGAGGGCCGTGCCGCCGGAGAGCAGCCCGTCGCCCCAGAACAGAAGAGAGGCTGCTCCGATGCAGGCTGACCACCAGGCGTCCGGCACCGCGAACGCCCCCGGATTCGACCTCGCGCGTCTGATCGCGCCCACGCCGGAGGAGGACTTCTTCCGCGACCACTGGGAGCAGCGTCCCCTGCTCGTCCAGCGCCATGACCGCGGCTTCTACGCCGATCTGCTCACTCTGGACAACTTCGACAGCCTGCTGGACCGGTCCGGGCCCGACCACGCCGGACTGCGGGTGGTGGCGGGCGGCCGCATGGACCCGGTCGCCCCCGAGGCCACGCTGGCGGACGTCTACGACAACTTCCGGCACGGTGCGACCCTCCTCGCCCGCCATGTGAGCTCCAGCTGGGAGCCGCTCGGGCTGCTGAGCCGGTCGCTGGGGCGGACGGTCAGCGCCGAGGTCTGGGCGAACTGCTACCTCACCCCCGGCGGACGGGCCCAGGGATTCTCCCCGCACTGCGACAACCACGACGTCTTCGTCGCCCAGATCCACGGCACGAAGCGCTGGCGGCTGTATGGCGTGCGCCACGAACTTCCCCTGGAAGGGCGGATGTTCAAGGAGAGCCGGGTCGGCGCGGCCCGGTTCGAGAAGGAGTTCACGCTGGAGGCCGGCGACCTGCTCTACCTGCCGCGCGGCGTGATCCACGCGGCCGTCACCGAGGAGGAGGCCTCGCTGCACTGCACCATAGGCGTCAAGCCCGTCCTGTGGTCCCACGTGATCGAGGAGGCCGTACGGGGGCTGTTCGACGAGGATGTCGCCTTCCGGCGCGCGCTGCCGACGGGCTTCGCCGAACGGCCGGAATCCGCGCAGGAGATGACCGCGACCATCGAACGGCTTGTCGCGACCCTGGCCGAGCGGCTCTCGCCGCAGGAGATGGCCCAGCGGGCGCGGTCGCTGGTGCCGACGTCCCAGCGCGGGCGGCTGCACGGCCTCGCGGCCCCCCAGCAGGCGGCGGCCCCGGACGCCTGAGTTCCAGCCGGCGGCCGGCTTCG
>NZ_FMDK01000103.1 GCF_900091995.1 Streptomyces sp. MnatMP-M17 | reverse complement strand
AGAGTGCTGGTTGAGATCCATCTCAGCCAGCACTTTCTGTTTCCCGGAGTCGTAGGTGAGAGTAAGACCGAGTTGGCGGTAGAGCTCCGCTTTGTCCTCACGCTCGGCTTGGCGTACGACGGCGGCGAGGTCGCCGATGGAGCGGACGAGGCGGGCGATCTCGCCGCGCGACATGCGGGCGCCTCCTCCTTTGGTTGCGGCCCGTAGTTCTGCTTCTGCCCGGGTGCGGCGGGCCTGGGTCTCGGTGATCCACTGGGTGATGACGGTGGGGTCGGCGCCTGCTTCGAGGGCGGCGCTGTGGGTGGCGAGTTTCGCGTCGCATTCGGCGATCGCCGCGCGGGCTCGCTGGATGGTTGTGCTGTCGGAGTCGTGGCCGGGGGTGGCAGTGGCTGCCATGAGGTCGATGGTGTCGTCGAGTCGGTGGGGCAGGAACACCATGACGAGCCAGTCGTCGAGCGGGGCGACTACCCAGGCTCGTGCTCGCCATGCAGACCGTGCGCGCCAAAATGCAGCGGGATCGAGAATTTCTTCTCAGGGAAAAGAAGCGGGTCGAGACACTACCCCGGGATCAAATCGCGGACATTGTCAACTTTCTGTGGGGGCCGAACGTCGGCACGAGTACCGCGCTCGTGAACACGGATTTGGAGATGGACCCGATAATCGCGCCACCGGCCAGTGTCCGACTCCCGGGCGAGGCGGCGCGCACTGGCGACGGCGGCATCACCGTGGACGACGAGTCCGGCCCGCAAGGCATCAGCGATTTCGAAGAAGACCTGCCCGAGAATCGTAGCGGCATCAGCGGCGTTGTGCCGATGACCGCGGTGGTGTAGGCGTCGGCGGTGGACTCCCTGATCCCGAACCCAGCAGCGATCTTTGTCGGCGTGGTGTGTTCGCGCAGGATCTGTGTGCTCCTGCCGCTTCCTGCAGACCTACATCGACCTCGGCGAGATCCTGACCCTGAGCGCGCCCGAGGACGGCGAATCCTGGCACCGGGCCTGTCTGTCATCCGGTGGTGCGGTGAGGGTGCGGACTCATCCGGCGCGGGTGGTCAGGCCGGCGGCCAGGGCGCACGCGGAGTTGGTGAGGCGGGGCAGGAAGTCGACCACGGCATGTGCGAGGCGTGGTTCGTCCTCGTAAAGCCGGGCGAGTGCCTCGGGCGGGGTGGAAATCTGCCAGAGGGCGCCGGCGAGCAGGCTGACGGTGCTGATGAGTTCCCGCGTCGCGGTCTCGTCGAGGGCCGACTGGAAGCCAATTCCGGTCTCCACCATGTCGTCCAGGGTGGCGAGCGCTGCCAGTTTGTACGCCAGGACCGCTTCGGCCGAGACGTGGCGCTCGAGGTGGAGTGCCGCGTGCGCCAGCAGGTCGCACAGGAGCGGCTGCTCCGCGAGGGTGCGGCACAGGGCCGTGGCCAGTTCCTCGGCGGTGCCGTCCGTCCGTCCCTCCAGTGCTTCCCGCAGAGCGGTGGCCCATCCCCCCCAGCAGTCGGCGGTGAGGCGCAGGTAGATGTCCTCACGGGTTTCGGCGTAGCGCAGCACTGCCGACTTGTTGATACCTGTCCGTGCGGCGATGTCGGTCAGGGTTACCGCGCGTACGCCCTTCTCCAGAGCGAGGGAGCGCGCCGCGTCCATGATCGCGGCGCGCCGCAGCTCCTTGTGTTCCGGCCTGCGGGCGCGCTGGACGTGGGCGGGCAGCTTGTTCACGTCACCAACTTAACAGAACGCTGTTCACTTGACTAAGTGAACAGCGTTCTCTTAAGTTGATGGGGAAGGCGCCGAGGTCACCACACCGGGCGGCCCGGCGTACCCGGTCCGGGGCGCGATGTCGACCCGCCGCCGCTTCCTCCGCTTCCGTACGACGACCCACCGGAGAAGGAATCCACAGTGATCACTTACGACAAGCTGTACATCGGCGGTCAGTGGACCGAGCCCGCCAAAAAGGATCTGCTGGAGGTCCGCTCCCCGCACGACCGCTCCCTGGTCGGCCTGGCTGCCGAAGCGACCAAGCCCGACGTGGACCTTGCCGTCGCCGCAGCGCGCGAGGCGTTCGACAACGGCTCTTGGCCGCGCTTGGCGCCGGCCGAACGACATGAGGTCCTCACCCGCTTCAACAAGCTCTACGCCCAGCGCGCCGAGGAGATCGCCGACCTCACCACTGCCGAGAACGGCAGCACCCGCTGGTTCACCGGCTGGACCTCGGCCGCACTGCCCCAGCAGACCGACGCCTTCCTGCGCGCCGCCGCCGAACTGCCGTGGGAGGAGGAACTGCCTCAGCCGGAGGGCGCGACGGGCCGCATCCTGGTGCGCCGCGAGCCGGTGGGCGTCGTCGCGGCCGTTATCCCCTGGAACGCCCCGCACCAGTCCGCGCTCGTCAAGATCGTCCCGGCGCTCCTGGCGGGCTGCACTGTCGTGCTGAAGACCTCACCCGAGAATGCCCTGGTCACTCTGCTGCTCGGAGAGATCCTCACGGCGGCGGGCGTACCGGAAGGCGTGGTCAGCATCCTGCCCGCCGACCGCAAGACCAGCGAGTACCTCATCTCGCACCCCGGCATCGACAAGATCGCCTTCACCGGATCCACGGGCGCGGGACGCACCATCGCGGCCATTGCCGGCCAGCAGTTGAAGCGGGTGAGCCTGGAACTCGGAGGCAAGTCCGCCGCCATCGTCCTGGAGGACGCCGACCTCGACGCCATGGTGGAGGGCCTCAAGTTCCTCTCCTTCGGCAACAACGGCGAGTCCTGCGTCGCCCACAGCCGGATTCTGGTGCACCGTAGCCGCTACGACGAGGCCGTGGCCAAGCTGAAGGACCTCGTCGAGTCGCTGACCGTCGGCGACCCCATGAACCCCGACACCTTCATCGGCCCCATGGTCAGGGCCGACCAGCAGCAGCGGGTGCGCTCCTACATCGAGACCGGCATCAGCGAGGGCGCCCGGCTGGTCACCGGCGGCCCCGAGGTCCCGACCGGCCTGGAAGCCGGCTACTACGTCACCCCGACCCTCTTCGCCGACGTCGACAACTCCATGCGCATCGCGCAAGAGGAGATCTTCGGCCCGGTACTCGTGGTCATCCCCTTCGATGACGACGACCACGCGGTACGCATCGCCAACGACTCCCCTTACGGTCTGAGCGGCGGTGTGTGGACCGCCGACGAGACCCGCGCCCTGAAGATCGCCCGGAACATCCGCACCGGCACCTTCTCCGTCAACGGCGCACCGTACTCCTTCGACGCACCCTTCGGAGGATTCAAGAACAGCGGCATCGGACGGGAGTTCGGCACGACCGGCCTGGGCCAGTACATCGAGTACAAGACGATCGTCGGCTGACCCGTAGCGGCGGGGCCGCACACGGCGTGCCCGGCCCGACCCGGCCGGGCGCGCCGAGTGCGGCCTCATCCACCACACGCAAAAGACACCTGCACCCCGTCCGGCTACGGCAGCCGAGTAAACAGCAGCCCCGGAGCGAGTAGTTGCTCGTGAGTTCGCCCCACCACTCGCCGACGAGCCGATCGTTGGCGGCGGCCGCCCCAGTTCTGGAGCGCGCTCAAGGCAAGCGACCTCGCCGTGACGACACCCGATGAGCGCGCCGGGTCCGTCACTGGCCTGTCCGGCTCGGGACAGCCGGACAGGGAGAGGCTCCGAACGGCACCCCTTCGAGGCCTTGACACCGGTGGCGACGCTGTCCATCTGCGCCACCGCCCCCAGTGACGGTGGCCAGTGGAGGACGCACTCTCCAATGGGAACGCCGGCGGCTACCGCGCACCGACGACGGGTAGATCGAGTCTGGTTCCGGCGAGCGAGACGGTGTGACGGTTCGCGACGCGCACGGTCGCCGTCATGGGGTTCTCCCCCGTGCCCGGATTGATCGCGTAGAGCGGGAAGGCTCCGCCGGCGACGATGAGGCGGATCCGGTGACCGGCGGCGAACCGGTGCGCCACCGCGTCCAACTCGATGGTCGTCGCGCCGGTCGCGGCCCGCAGGCGCAGGTACCCGTCGGTGACGTTCGTCGAGCGCCCGTTCGGCGCGACATCGCTGATCCGGACGAAGAGGTCGGCATCGGCATGCTCGGTACGGTCGTCAATCGTCGCCACGGGCACGCCCATGACCTCGGTATCGGCCGTCAACGGCTCGGAATCGAACGTCAGCACGTCGGAGCGCGCGGCGAGACGGTTGTCGCGCTTGTAGCCGCCCGTCATGAAGTCGTTCCCACCGACGCTCGGCGTCGGATCATCGGGGGAATAGACGAAGGTCCGCTCTCCGACCGCCGGCTCCGCACCGAGGCGGCCCGAAGCGTCCGGGTGCAGGGTCAGTGTCCGGGGCGCGGGGGGCCACGATCCGAACCAGCGCCAGCCGCCTCCGCCGGTCACCTCGAGATGGACGGCCGCCTGTCGCGCTGGAACGTCGAGCCGGCCGTACTTCGTGTCGAACCACTGCAGCATCTCGGTGTGCATCATCGCGTTCCCGGCTCCTTGCAGATGCGTCCACGGCCCGATCGACAGTGCTACGTCGATCCCGCGCTGACGGAGTCGCTGGTACTGGAGGTGGCTCTGCCTGCGGAAGATGTCCTGCCAGCCGCTGATGAGCAAAATCGGGACGTCCACCTTGTCAATCGCCGACTTGAACCGCATCGGCGCCCACTGAGACGACGCGAGGTCGCCGTCGGACACCCGGTCGACGAGCCATGGGAGCTTCGGATACTCCTTGCGGACGCCCTCGACGACCGGCGTGGCCTTCATCGCCCTCCTCGCGCGCGGATTGCCCGAGAGCATGTCGATCACGAGCTTGGGCATGGAGGCCGTCTCCTGGATGTCGATCAGATTCGACCACGAGATGAGATCGTTGCGGAACGTGCCGGTCGACCAAGTGTGGCCCGCGAAGTCGTGCGGACCGACGAAGATGACCGCAGCCTTCAGGTCCTCCGGCGGCTCGTTGAGTAGCGCCCACTGCGTGTAGCCGATGTAGGAGGCGCCGGTGGTCGCAAAGCTGCCGGTGTACCAGGGCTGGAGACGCAGCCAGGCGACGACGTCCTGCCCGTCCTGGGCTTCCGCGCGCATCGGGTCGAAGCTGCCGCCCGAGCCGAAGGTGCCCCGGCTGTAGACGGTGACGGCGCGGTAGCCGTGGGCGGCGAGCTGGCGGGGCACCGCGGCCTGCGTCTTCGGCCCGTAGGGAGTCCGGATCAGGATCGTGCCGTGCGCCTCGGCCGCCGGATGGTAGACGTCGGCGCGCAACGTCACGCCGTCGCGCATCGGCACCCGCACCGGCTCGACGCTCAGCGGGGAGGCCGGGCGCAGATGCCAACGACGATTGGTGATGCGGTCGGCGAACGTGAGTCGCGGTGCGCGGGCGGTGCTGATCATGGGTCGGCTGCTCCTGGATCCGCCGTGGCGCCATCGCCACGTGCCGATGGGAGCTTAGGAATCCTCGAGCGCGGCGGCGAGGAGTCGTGCCGAGGGATGGCACATGGGTCAGAACTCGGCAAGCCCCCAAGGGCGTCGCCGTCGAGCAGCCGCTGGAACCCGCCTTGAGGTCATCGAGGCGGAGGATCTCTCAGCCGCACGCCCGTCGCGTCGAGTGTGTGCCGGGCGGCTTCTTCCAGGCGTTGGACGTCCCGGGTCTCGTCGACCCGGTGCGCACGGCTTGCTCGACCGGACGGTGTTCTACCGACCGCTGGCTCTAAGAATGGATACAGGCATGGTCACGTGTGCGGCGCCACCACGTCGTGGAGCTGAAGGCTTCCCGGGCCTTGCTCGACCGCCGGAGGCCGAGACTGCCGGCAGTCCGGCTGGGCGGGGTGACAGGCGATCAGGCCGCCCAGCCGGTGTCCTCGGGCGGTTGTGCGCCGGCCGAACGCCACCGGGGCTACGACGTGCCATGGACGGTGCGCTGCCAGCTCTGCGCGGCGGTCAAGGGCATCCGGCTCTCGGACGTGGTGACAAGCCGCACAAAGCACCGGGGTCGCGGCGCTGCCAGCCGATTCAACCGGGGACACGGACTCTGGCGAGGCACGTGGAGGAGCGGAAGAAGCACTGACAAGAACATGATTATGATATGTAATTAAGTCAGGGAGATGGCAATGGGTGTGCAGGGAGAACAAGATGCGATTCGTTCAGCAGACCGCAGTTGTCGCCGGCGGCTTCCGCGGCATTGGATCGGCATGCATCGAGCGGTTCGGGGCAGAGGGAGCGGCCGTTCACGTCATGGACTTGTCGGCCGAACGCTCGGTCGATATCTGTGACAGCACCGCGGTCTCCGACTTCATCGAGTCGTTGCCGGAGTGTCCGACCGTCGCCGTCAACGCTGTCGGTAACGCCAACCTCGCGCTCCTCGTCGACCAGGACGTCGCGGAGTTCCGTCGCATCCTGGAGATCGAGCTGGTCGGTGCGTACAACTTCATCCAGGCGGTCGCGCGGCGCATGATCCGGGATTCGGTGCGTGGATCGATCGTCAGCATCTCGTCGGTCAACGAGCGGTTTCCGAGCCGCGGCCTCAGCGGCCATTGCAGCGCCAAGGCCGGGCTCATCATGCTCACTCGCGTCGCGGCCGTCGAACTCGGCGAGCACGGCATCCGGGTCAATGCCGTGTCCCCCGGCTGTACGCTCACTCCGCTCACGGCGCCGTTCGCGAAGTTGGACAGTTACGCCGAAGAGGTAAGGGTCACCACGCCCCTGGAAGGTCGCATGGGCGAGCCGGAGGAGATCGCCGCTGCGGTGGCGTTTCTCGCTTCTCGTGACGCCGCGTGGGTCACCGGCCATGTGCTGCACGCGGATGGCGGGCAGGGCCTGGTCTACGTGCCCGACCCGCTCAACGCCGTGGCGGCCGCGGACCCGTGGTCATTCACGTCGCAGGTGCTTACGGACTGACCACCTCGATCGATCGAGGCGAAGTTCCTCGGCTCGGTCGGCGGGCAGCCGATTGAGCCGAGGAACGCCGGCCAGGCACGGCCTTTGTCAGCCGACGCCCCAGGATTTCGTGCAGAGCTTCGGGTTGGACCGGGAAGCGCCGCCATGGCAAGGGACCCCCGATCACGAGGGGACGACGCGAAACCATCTCCGCGACCAGTCGTGTTTTGCCGCCGCGTTCAGACTATGGACGACTGCTGTGGCTTCCTGAACGACCTGAACCATCAGAGCAATGCCGACGAGCTGCGCGACCTGTCCGAGTGGATCTTCGCCATGAATCTCGAGTGCTGGCCTGGCCATGGCGTGACCAAGTGCATTAATCGCGGCCATCACCACCGGGGCCCTGGCCATCCTGAGGAAAGTAGTCCTGACCCGGGAGCCGCCCAGATCAGTGCTCCCATCTGACGCGGCCGGCCACGGCACCCGATCGTCCATCCAGAACTCCTGCTTCGCAGAACAACGAGAGGCCACCTTGAGCAGCGACAGCACGATCGCCCAGACTGCCAGCGGGAAAGTTCGTGGTCGAAAGGTGAGTGGTGGGGTCCTCTTCGCCGGTGTTCCGTATGCCGGGCCACCCGTTGGGGCACGTCGGTATCACCCGCCAGTTCCGCCAGAGCGCTGGGCTGGCGTACGGGACACTGTCAGCCCCGGGCCCGCGTGTCCCCAACTTGTGCCCGATGTCAGCAGCATGCCGCACTGGGCCCGCCCAGGCGCGGTGCATTCACCTACGACCCTGCTGCCCCGACGCCCACCGTCGGCGGCCGACGCGTTGCCCCGGACGGTGGCGCGAGGGACAACGCTCCGCGCGAAGAGCGCCCCGACGTGCTCACGTTCACCACCGAACCGTTCGGCCAGCCGACCGAGATTCATGGGACCCCCAAGCTGAGCGTCCGGCTGACCTCGGACAACCCGCACGCCGATCTGCATGCACGCCTGTGCGTGGTAGACGCGGACGGCGGCTCCAGCTCTCGGGCGGATCGTTCCCCGAATACGACCGGAACCTGGGCACTGGCCAAGCCCCCGCGACGGGAACGGCGACGGCGACGGCGACACACGTGATCGACCACGCCACGACCACCCTGTCGCTGCCGGTCGGCCCGCCCGCGTGAGCGCGAGGCCGTCCGGAAGAGGCCCCGGAGGTGGAGGAGAGGAAACCGTGCAGGCAATCCTGGCAAGGAGCCTGTGAAGGCGGCCGCAGCAGTCTGATTGCCCTCACGGCTCCCAGTGAGCGGGACCGGGCCTGGGACGGCTTCCGCCGGATTCAGCCCTGCCGGTTCAGCAACCCGGAACTGAAGACTCCGGGAAGCGGGTGGACGCAGGCAGCTCATCCAGCACCGTGGCGGCGGTGTCCAGATGACCTGCCTGTGCTGGCGCTCCGTACCTCGCTGACGCCGTACTGGAGCGGCATCACGCCACTCCAGTACGTACCGCCAGTCTCTTGTTCTAGAGACTGCC
>NZ_FMDK01000331.1 GCF_900091995.1 Streptomyces sp. MnatMP-M17 | reverse complement strand
AGCACCTGCCCGACGTCCACCACCACGGCGCTCGGTAGGGCGGGCCCGGCCACGGAGACCAGCCGGTCGGCGAACTCCGTGATCTCCCCGGCGATGGTCCGGTCCGCCCGGTCCGTTCCGAGCAGGCGCGGAGTGGCAGGAACCCGGCGTCGGTCAAGATCACTTGGCAAACGGTCAAGATCGCCTGTCAGAGGACACCGACCGCGGCTTCCGCCCCGGCGCCTTCTTCGCGGCTGTCGAAGCTGAGCACGATGGCCCGCGAGCGGCGGAGACCTTCGTCTTCCTGGGTGAGGTGGATACGATCGGCCATAGGTCATTCCTCCTGGTGATGCAGGCGGATAGGGGAGCCCGCGCTTGATGACCACCACCGAGATCGCGGCAGAGCACGGGGTCAGCCGTCAGACGATTCACTCGTATCGGCGGACCGGCGCCTTCCCTAAGCCTGCGGAGGGCGACGGGAGCACGCGCCCCCGGTTCCGTGAGGACGAGGTGGCCGCATTCTTCGCGGCGAACCCCAAACGACCGGGCAAGAGAACCGACCTCCCCCCAACGCAGCAGCAAGGAGAGCCAGCAGTGATCGAGGGCCAGATGGGATCGCAGCACCTCAACGGAAACGATGCGCGCGCGGTCCTTGGGATTGTCTGGCAGTGGATCGCGGACGCCAACAACGGACACGGCGCGGACGTGGGCGACCTGATGCACGAACTGGAGACGGCGGGCTACGGACCGCTGGAGGAGGAGCAGGGGGCCCCCGGTCCTCCCGGATCTTGAAGTCCATCGCATCCCCTGAACTGGGGTGTTGCGACGACCACTAGAACGGAAGATAGCCCGGCGGGGGCCGTCGTCCTGTTCGGCGTCGCCCTGGTCAGGGGTCTGGGTTGCAGACGTCGCACGCCTCGGCCCACCCGTGCTTGATGAAATCGGCGGCCTGGTCGGTTGTAGCGGGGGTGAGTCGGCCTGCGGTGGCCCAGCAGTCGGCCCGGTGCAGCAGGAGCACCTTGGTGGCGGGGCGGGCCTGGAGTATCCAGCCGTCGGCGTCGTCCAGCGCAGTCGGGACCGCGGTGTAGTCCTCGCCGTCGATGGGGCGCGCCGCGGCGGCGGGTACGGCGATGCTGACCTCGTACCACCACCGGCCGTCCGCGTCCCGGCGGCGGCCGTGGAGGCGTCCTTCGGTGGTGCCGCCTCCGGGGAGGGTGACGGTCACGCGCGGGCCGGGTTCGGTCATGTGTTCGATGATAGTCGTGTCCGGAATGGTTACCTCCGGAGTGTCGTGCCGCTGCGGTGTGTGATGGCGGCATCGGGGAGCGCGAACGCCCGGCCGATATGACGGCAGGGCGGTGGTGCGGGCCCGGAGTTGAACCGGGGTCCATGCCGGGCACCTGGTGGGTGTCCGGCCGTGGTGCGGCCGGGTGAGGCTGCGGGGAGTGCCGGGGCGGAGCCGTCGGTCAGCCTCCGCCCCGGGTCATCAGCGTTCGCCCTTGATGCTGGTGTTGCCGCAGGCGGCGCCAATCGGGCCGAAGCCGTGCTGCTCGATCCTGGCCGTCTGGAGGCAGACCTTGGCGGGGGCGAGGGGGCTGGTCTGGAAGGCGCCGATTAGGTCGGCGTCGGGGGTGGCACCACCGGTCAGCTTGGCGGTCGGGACGACATTGTAGACGTCATGGGCGTAGGGGAAGGCCATGTTCAGCCTGCCGGCGATGCGCGGCTGGACACCGTTCACGGGGGTGAGGACCGCGGCTCCGTGACGGTCCGTGGTTACACCGGCGGTCTGGGCGATGTACTGGGCGATGGAGTACGGGGCAATGTGGCCGGAGTCGGTCAGGGCGGTGCCGTCGTTCGGCTGCACCGTGGCGTTGACGCAGGTGCCGACCTGGGCCTCGGTGACACCGATCTTTTCCAGGAAGAAGGTCCGGGTGCCGGAGCCGGCATGCGGCAGCAGCGGCTTCAGCGTGATGAGCACGGGACCGCTCGGCGTCGAGTAGGTGCGCGTGAGCGCCGAGGGAACGCAGTGGTAGATGTCGGTGAGCTGGGCGGTAGTGAAGCCCACGCCGTCGCGGAGGGCGCTGTCCGACCGGACCGCGATGGTCACTGCGTCCTTGGCGAACGGGATCCACGTCAGCCGGTTGGTCGTCACGTCGACGGGGCCGCGGGAGGAGCGGGCGAAGTCGATGCAGCCCGTGTTGTTGCGAAGCGCGTCGACGCCGGCCGAGGAACCGTTGGGCCGGGTGATCACACAGTTGAGGGCGCGGGTCTTGATGGGCGTGCTGCCCGTCGCGTCGTACGAGGCGATCAGCCGGGAGCTCGGGTTGTTGTTGGGGTCGGTGATGGCCAGGCCGAGGGCGTTACCGATGTCCTGGGTGGTGTCGGAGCCCACCCCAACGAGCTGACGGAAGTCGGTAGCGGGGATCGGGTCGGCGGACGCGGGGGCCGCGAGCAGGCTCAGACCGAGAGCGGCGGCGCCAGCAGCGGCGGCCGTGCGAATACGGAACTTGATGTTCACTTCTGTTGTCCTCCGTGAATACGGATGGCGGGCAATGGACAGCCAAGAGGAATTCAGATTTCCGTTACTGCCGACCCGTTGGTCGACCCTGTGAACAATTCCGTACGCTCCCGCCGGAAAACCACCAACTCCCCTGGATGAAAAGGTTACGAAGGCATCCCCTAGGTGTGCTGTCTCATGAGGTTGGTTACGCGGGCGGGATAGGCGTTGGACGTGCGTGAGCCCGGCCTCAAGGGGCCGGGCTCGGCGAGCTGTTGACTCAGCGGTGGGTGCATACGGTCGAGTGGGCGGCCTTCTCTGCCTCGTCCATGCCGTGATGGGTCGGGCGGGCGCCGGCAGCCGGGTGCAGGGGGCAGAGGGCGCCCCAGTAGTACGGCCCGTCCGTGCGGGGGAACGGCACCGCGACCAGGGAGTGCGCGTGGTCGGGAATCGGCTCCACGACGTTCGTGCTCACCATGAACCCGGCACCGCTGTCGCCATCCATGTAGAGCGCCGCAGGAAGTCCTTCGACGCCATGCCGGTGGATCTTCCTGAACGTGCCGATTGAGCCCGAGTACGGGCCGTCGGTGATCACGAGCCTTTCTCCCTTACGGAACTCCCACGTCTCCATTTGATTCCCTCCCTGCTTGCCGCCGGTTTCTGTTTAACAAGAATGCTCCTAGGTGACCCCCTTGTCAACCCATCCGGGCAGATGGATGCTAGATTCTGTTAAACAGATACTGAGGTGAGGGGGAGCCATGGGACGGCCAGCTACCGGACAGACCAGGGTCATGGGGTTCCGGCCGCCCAAGCCGCTGCGCGATGAGTTCGAGGCACTGGCAGCGGCGGAAGACCGCACGCCCTCCGACGCGCTCACCGAAGCCATGCACGACTGGGTCAAGAAGAAGCAGCGCGAGCGCGGGGCAGGGCGGCAACCTGAGGAAGCGAACCCGAACCAGGTTGCCTGACCTGCGCCGAAGCATCGTTGTCAGTGCCACCGTTCACCATGGACGGTCACCAGTGAGTTGACGGTGACATGGGGGACGTATGCCTCAGCACGACGACGGCAGGGAACCGCCAGCCATAGCCGGGTCCAGAGCGTGTGGGGAACCGTGGCCGGGCACCGCAACGCCCCGCTGACCCCGGAAGGCCGGCTGCGATTATGTCTGCGCGTGGACTCCGGACGGCCGATCGCACACGTCGCGGCGGAAGCTGGGATCTCCCGCCGCTGCCTGGCCAAGTGGTACGCCCGATGGCGAGCACACGGCGAGGACGGCCTGCTCGACCACTCCTCGCGCCCCGCCACGAGCCCGGCCCGGACCGCGGAGGACATCGCGGACCTGGTAGAGGCGCTGCGGCGGCAGACCAAGTACGGGCCCGCCCGCCTCGCTGCCGAGCTCCATCGTCTGCGCGGCGTCACGGTGGCGCCGGCCACCGTGCACCGCGTCCTCGTCCGGCGAGGACTCAACCGGCTACGCGACCTTGATCCGCCCACCGGCGAGCAGCTGCGCGAGGTCATCCGCTACGAACACGACCGCGTCGGCGACATGGTCCACGTCGACATCAAGAAGCTCGGACGCATCCCCACCGGCGGCGGGTGGCGAATGCACGGCATGGGCACCGACTCCGCCCGCGCATCCAAACGCACCGGGCCCGGCACCGGGAAGGTCGGCTACACCTACCTGCACGCCGCGATCGACGACTACTCCCGGCTCGCCTACACCGAAGCCCTCGAAGACGAACGCGCCGTCACGGCAGCCGCCTTCTGGCACCGTGCCGTTGCGTTCTTCGCCGCCCACGAGATCGCCCCGATCCACCGCGTCCTCACCGACAACGGTTCCTGCTACCGCTCTCGCGCCTGGGCCGCCGCGCTCGCCACGACCAGGACGAAGCACAAGCGCACCCGCCCCTACACCCCGCGGACGAATGGGAAGGTCGAACGCTTCAAGTGCGCCACGAGGCGCTCTGTCGTATCCCCGGTGCAGCCGGGA
>NZ_FMDK01000648.1 GCF_900091995.1 Streptomyces sp. MnatMP-M17 | reverse complement strand
CGGTACGCAGAGGGGCCGCCCACGGATCGTGGGCGGCCCCTCTGTAACGTGCGGCCGGTGGGATTCGAACCCACACGGGATTTCTCCCACGGCGTTCTAAGCGCCGCTCGGCTGCCCTTACGACACGGCCGCAAGCCACTTTCCATGATACCGGGCTTGCGGATTGGCGAGGCTGGGAGTGTCGACTAAGCCCGCTCTCCGCTTCGCTTTCGGCGGTCACCACCCCGGCACCAGGTGGTCGTTATCGCATGACAGTTGGGGCACAGCAGCCGGAGGTTCTCGGCCCGGTTGTCGCTCCAGTCACCGCTGATGTGATCGACCTCAAGTGTCATGGGCTTCCCCAGCCACTCGGGCCCGGTCCCGCAGCGAGCGCACCTCTCGGCGATGCCGATTTCGAGCAGGCATCGACGTAGCATCGCCGTCTTGGTGCGTCTGCGTCCGTCGTGCTTCACCAGAACCTGCTCCGCGGTTTTCACCGGGATCGGGCCCTGCTTGCCTCGTTGATGTGCCTGTCCGAGGAAGTGAGACGTGTCGATTTCATCCTCCTCGACCCACTGGTGGAAGAGCGTGCGCATACGCGTGTTGTCCGGCTGCTGCAAGCTGCGCAGGGTGGCGGATATCGAACAGGACCGATTGACGGCCTCCTGCAATTCGGCCGTGGTCGGCCGGGCCGTAGCGCCGCGCCTCCGTTGGCGTGGGAAGTGCGAGACGTCGATGCCCAGTTTCTTCATCCGCTCGGCTATGTACCTGCGTCGTGAGGAAGCCTTCGGATCAACTCCGAGCTTCGTCAATGCCTCTGACAGCGTCCTTGACGAGCTTGCCGCCTCTATGAGGCCCTCCCGTGTGTACTGACTCACCCGCATGGTGGTTCATTCCCCTTTGTGCGGCCACGTGTTCATGGCGTCGCACTGGATAACGAACCAAATATCGGATTATCACGTCCGGAAATCGGATCGGAGTTGCGCCGCTTCCGCCTCCGTCGCGACCGACGGTGGCGAGCCGGGCAAGGGGAGTTGGGCTGTTTCTCTTATGCGGGCTACCGCCACGACCCCCACCAGCGCCGCCGCCATCGCGTAGTACGCCGGGGTCAGATTGCTGCCGGTGGCGCTGATCAGGGCCGTGATCACCAATGGGGTTGTGCCGCCGAAGAGGGATACGGAGAGGTTGTAGCCCGCGGAGAGCGCGCCGTAGCGGACCTCCGTCGGGAACAGCGCCGGGAGCGCCGCCGACATCGTGCCGAGGAGGCAGACCAGCGAGAGGCCCAGCATCAGTACGCCCGCCGTGATCGCCGGGACGCCGCCCTGGCCGATCAGCAGGAAGGTCGGCAGCGAGAGGAGGAGGAAGCCGAGCATGCCGGTCATCAGCAGCGGCTTGCGGCCGAAGCGGTCGCTGAGGATGCCGATCCGGTTGATGATCAGCAGCAGGAACGCCATTACGCCCAGCAGGATGAGCAGTCCATGGGTGTCGCTGTAGCCCAGCTCGTCGGAGAGATACGTCGGCATGTACGACAGCAGCATGTAGTCCGTGACGTTGTACGCGCCGACCAGCGCGACGCACAGGATCAGCGTCCGCCAGTACTGCCGGAAGATCCTGCCCAGGTCGGCCTTCACCGTGGTCGTCACCGCCTCCGGCGCCAGCCGCTGGAACGCGGGCGTCTCGTCCAGCCGTAGCCGCAGATACAGGCCGATCAGCCCCAGCGGGCCCGCGATCAGGAACGGCACCCGCCATCCCCATGCCTCCATGGCGTCCGCGCCGGCCCACGCGTGCAGCGCGGTGACCAGTCCCGCCGCGCCGATGTATCCGGAGAGGGTGCCGAACTCCAGGAAGCTGCCGTAGTAGCCACGGCGTTTGTCGGGCGCGTACTCCGCGATGAACGTGGACGCGCCGCCGTACTCGCCGCCCGTGGAGAAGCCCTGGACCAGCCGGAAGAGGATCAGCAGGGCCGGTGCCCAGAAGCCGATCGCCGCGTACGAAGGGATCAGACCGATGGCGAAGGTACCGATCGCCATCATGATCATCGTCAGCGCGAGCACCTTCTTGCGGCCGATCCTGTCGCCCATGGGGCCGAAGACCGTGCCGCCGACCGGGCGTACGAGAAAGGCGACGGCGAAGGTCGCGAAGGAGGAGAGCAGCTGGACCGTGGAGTTGCCGGACGGGAAGAAGACATGTCCGAGCGTCACGGCCAGATAGCTGTAGAGGCCGAAGTCGAACCACTCCATGGCGTTGCCCAGAGCGGCGGCCCTGACCGCCCGTCTTGCCGCGCGCTCGTCGGTGACGGTGATGCCGGACCGGTGTGGTTCGGGATGACGTTCGACCGCGCCCGGGTCGGCCTCCTCGTCGTGCTCATGGCTGGCCATGGCGCGGGTCCCTTCCTCGGGCGAACGTGTTCAAACGTGTCCAAGGGAACCTTCTGCACGGTCATGGCGACGGCAAACCGAAGTCCCACTCACGTGGGACCCCGGTCACGCGGCCCTGGTGCCAGGCGTCTGTCAGATGCCGAGATCCTTGATGATCTTCGCCACATGGCCGGTGGCCCGCACGTTGTAGAACGCGTGCTCCACCTTGCCCTCCTCGTCGACGACGATCGTGGAGCGGATCACGCCGGTCACGGTCTTGCCGTACGACTTCTTCTCGCCGAAGGCTCCGTAGCTCTCCAGAACGCCCTTGGCCGGATCCCCGACCAGCGTGACCTTGAGGTTCTCCTTCTCGCGGAACTTCGCCAGCTTCTCCGGCCTGTCGGGCGACACACCGATCACGTCGTATCCGGCGTCGGCCAGCAGACCGAGATTGTCCGTGAAGTCGCAGGCCTGCTTGGTGCAGCCCGGAGTGAGGGCGGCGGGGTAGAAGTAGACGATGACCTTCCGGCCCTTGTGGTCCGCGAGCGAGACGTCCTTGCCGTCAGCGTCGGGCAGGGTGAAGGCGGGGGCGGTGTCGCCGGGGCTGAGTCGCTCGCTCATGGTTCTCCTCGATGGAGGTCGGGTGTACGTGGCCGAGCGTAATCGGGGGTGCCGTCGGGTGCGGCGACGGCGAAGCTGACAGACTGTCGAGGAAGTACTGCTGAAGTACTGACGAAGGACTACCGGACACGACGACGGAGGCAGCGCGGTGTCGGATTCCAGGACCCCGGCGCAGATCGAGGCGGACATCGTCCGCAGGCGCGGGCAGCTTGCCGAGACGCTGGACGAGATCGGGGTGCGGGTGCATCCGAAGACGATCGTCGGCGACGCGAAGGCCCGGGTGGTCTCCAGCGTGGATCACACGGCCGGACGCGCGTTCGTCGCGGTGAACAGGGTGGTGTCGGGGGCACGGGCGCCGTTCATCGGACTGGACGGCGGGCCGCGGCTGGAGCGTCTGGTTCCGGTGGTGCTGATCGCGGTCGGCGTCGTGGGGCTGCTCGCGGTGTCGATGCGGCGGCGCAAGCGCTGACGGCGCGGCGGCTGGCGCGCGTCGGCCGGCCGCACCGAGGCCTACGGCGCCTACGGCGTACGGCTTACCCCTGTGGCGCCCGGCACGGGCGTAAGCAGGTAGGTTCTGAGTCGTGAGCGAGAAACCCCACAGCCAGCACGACAAACTGCCCATCCGTATGCTCCATGACCGTGTTCTGGTCAGGACGGACATCCCGGAGGGCGAGCGGCGCTCGTCCGGCGGCATCGTCATTCCCGCGACGGCGGCTGTCGGCAGGCGGCTGGCCTGGGCCGAGGTGGTGGCCGTGGGGCAGAACGTACGGACGGTGGAGCCCGGTGACCGGGTGCTGTACGACCCCGAGGACCGGGCCGAGGTCGAGGTGCGCGGCGTGGCGTACGTACTGATGCGGGAGCGCGATCTGCACGCCGTCGCCGCCGACCGGTTCGAGGGCTCCGAGGACTCCACCGGGCTCTATCTGTAGCCGTTGTAGCCGTTGTAGGTGCCGTAGCCGCTGTAGTCGGCGCGTGGCCGTCCATGGAAGCCGCTGGTTCTGCCGATGCCGACGGTTCCGTACCTGGAAGTGGAACCGACTCCTCCAGGGACGGAAGCGCCGCCGTAACCGTGCTGCTGTGACGTCTGCGCGCGCGCTGATCCCTGGACCTGTCCTTGGCCCGATGTCTGGCCTGTACGGTCCGCGCGGTCCGGACGCGCCTGGGACCCTGACCCTGATCCCTGCTGTTGTCCCGGGGCGCGGGCGGTGCCACCGCCGTGTCCGCCCGTCGGGCCATGGGCCGGGACTCCGGGCCGGGCGACGGACCAGCCCTCCGACCGTCCTTGTGGCGCCTGCTCCTGCTCTTGCTCCTGTCCAGGCCCTCCGTCGCCGGATCCTCCGTCGCCTGACCCGTCCCCGTCACCGTTCTCGTCCCCGTCCGGTCGGCCCGCGGTGTCGCCCGGCGCTCCGCCGCCGAATTCGCCGAACGGATCCGATCCGTCCTCCGGTGAGAGCATCTCCTCCGCTCCGTCGTCCATCCGCAGATCGAAGTCCTCGGTCCGGGTGTCCCTGAGGGCGGCGGCCGTGAAGCGGCCCCAGATCTCGGCCGGCGGTCCTCCTCCGTTGATACGGGGCTGGCCCAGCGCGCCGTACAGCGGTCTGTGTGCCGCGGTCTTCGGATCGGCGCCCATCATCGCGACGACCGTGGCCAGGTTCGGGGTGTAGCCGGCGAACCAGGCGGCCTTGTCGTCCTCCGCCGTGCCCGTCTTGCCCGCCGCGGGCCGGCCGGCCGAGAGGGCCGCGGTGCCCGTGCCGCCCTCGACGACGCCGCGCAGCACCGCGGTGGTGGTGTCGGCGGCCTCGCGGCTGATGACCTGCCGCGGGTCCCGGGGGGGGAG
>NZ_FMDK01001044.1 GCF_900091995.1 Streptomyces sp. MnatMP-M17 | reverse complement strand
GGCCGGTTCCGGCCCGCGCCGCCCGAGCGCGCCGGACTGCCGGAGCGGGCGGAGCTGCCCGAGCGCGCGGGACCGGGCACCCGGCGGCGCGGTGGTTCCTTGGAGGGCACTGGGTCACCTGCCGGAGGTTGTCGGGGCCGGAGTGCCTGGGGCCGGCGCGGGAGCCTGCCGTACACCCGTGGAGGCGTACGGAGAGACCTGAGGCACCGGCAGGGACGGCCCGGCCGCGGCCGGCGCCGTGGCCGAGGGCAGGACCGGTACGGGAGGTACGGGGACCGGCGAGAGCGCCGGAGCCGAGGCGGCGGGGACGACGGGGACGACGGGCGTCGGCACGGGAGCCGTCGGCGGTACCTGCTCCATGGCCGACGGCCGCACGGAGGGCTGTGTGAGCTGTGCGGAAGGCTCCGCCGAGCTCTTCGCGTCACTCCCGGCGACTCCCCGGACCGTACCGTCGGGATTGAGAAAGGCCGGGCTGCCGCCGGGCACCATGCCCAGCTCACGGGCCCGCCGCTCCAGGGCGTACGGCGCGGAGTAGGCGTCCACGTCCTTCTGGAGGGCCTGCTGTTCGTCGGTGAGGTCGGTGGTCCGCTTCTTGAGTTCGCTCAGCCGGAACGAGCCCTCGTTGAGGGAGGAGTTCAGCAGCAGCAGAGTGATCAGTCCGCCGCCGAGGAGCAGTACGACCAGCAGGACGAAGGGAGTGCGGGCCGCCGAGCTGGATCCGGCGGGCATGAGCTGGGCGAGCCGGGCCGCCCGCCCCTTCAGCTCCTTGGCCGGTCCGCTCACCGGACGTCCTCCCGGATCCGCTGCGCTCCTCGCAGCCGGGCCGGAGCCGCCCGGCGGTTCTCGGCGACCTCTTCCTCCGTAGGAAGTTCGGCGCCGCGCGTGAGCAGTTTCAGCCGGGGCTGGTAGCGCTCGGGGACGACGGGCAGTCCGGGCGGCGCGGTGGTGGCCGCGCCCGCCGCGAAGACCTGCTTGACGAGGCGGTCCTCCAGCGAGTGGTAGGAGAGGACGGCGATCCGGCCGCCGACGGCGAGGCTTCCCACGGCCGCCGGGATGGCCCGCTCCAGGACGGCCAGCTCTCCGTTGACCTCGATGCGCAGGGCCTGGAAGGTGCGTTTGGCCGGGTTGCCGCCGGTGCGCTTGGCGGCCTGCGGCAGGGCGTCACGGATCAGTTCGACCAGCCGGGCGCTGTGGGTGAAGGGCTCCTTCTCACGCTCCCTGACGACCGCCGAGACGATCCGCTTGGCCTGCTTCTCCTCGCCGTACGCACGCAGGATCCGCACCAGCTCGCCGGGCGGATAGGTGTTGAGGACCTCGGCGGCGCTGACTCCCGCCGTCTGGTCCATCCGCATGTCGAGCGGCGAGTCCTGGGCGTAGGCGAAGCCACGCTCCGCCTCGTCGAGCTGCATGGAGGAGACGCCGAGGTCGAAGAGGACGCCCTGGACACGGGAGATGCCCAGCTTGTCGAGCACCTCGGGCAGTTCGTCGTAGACGGCGTGCACAAGAGTGGCGCGGTCCGCGTACGGGGCGAGCCGCTCGCCGGAGAGCCGCAGCGCCTCCTGGTCGCGGTCGAGCGCGATCAGCCGTACGCCGGGGAAGGCGCTGAGCAGCGCCTCGCTGTGACCGCCGAGGCCGAGTGTGCAGTCCACGACGACCGCGCCGGGCCCGTCGAGCGCGGGTGCCAGCAGATCGAGGCACCGCCGGAGCATCACCGGGACATGCCGGACCTGGTTCATACCCGCTCCTCGCGGGGGCCGTCCTCGCGGGGACCGGCGGAGGTTCCCGGTGTTCCCGGCCGGTGTTCCGCGGGCGCGCGGCCTTCCGTGACTCGCTCGCTGCGCTCGCTCATGCGCCCTCTCAGGTCCGGCGCGGCGGTACGTACTGCCTGGTCACCGCCCGCTCAGAAGGGGAGATGGTCCGCCGGCGCCGGAAAGGGCGTCGGCCGACCGTCGAGCGGGAGGAGGCCGAGCCGCACGTACGCCGCACTCGCGGGGAATTCGGAATGTGTCCGGGACGTGCCCGGGACTTCCGCCACTTTAGTCCACCGGTACTCGGGGTTTCCGGTCAAGCGGGCGGCCAGCGCGTCGCCGCGTCGGCTCTCCACAAGACCATAAACGCCACAATCCACCTGTTCGGATCCACCGTACTCACCCTTGTGGGGTAGGTCACACAACGTCGAGTTGACGCTCTTTGTCCCCATCTCACCCTGGACCCACCTCGGGCCTTACCGGCGCCGGGCCATTACCGTCGTAGGTATGTCGACTTCCGCACATCTCCCCGCAGAGCCCGCCGCGGCTCCCGCCGGTGCGGCACGCACCGGCGGGACGGG
>NZ_FMDK01000525.1 GCF_900091995.1 Streptomyces sp. MnatMP-M17 | reverse complement strand
CGGGCGGTGCCGTCGACCATGCGGCACCGCCCGCCGCGCAGGGGCCACCGCACCGCGCTCCGCCTGCCCCCATCGGTGGCAGAGCGCGCGCAACGCCCCAGGTACACACATCGACGCATTACCGATGCCGACAACATTGACGATCCCCCGACGCCTACGGAATTCAAAGGTATTGGAACGTGTTCCACTGACGGGAACAGGTGGCGCTAACAGCGTTCCCGTTCATTTCTGGTGAAACTCATCGCACGCATTGAATTGAGCCACGCACCCGGCCGTGCGATGTTCTCCGGACAGGTTTACGGAGCAGCGGCCGTGAACCACTCCCGTCGGGAACCTCCGAGTGCTGGGGAATAGCGAATCACGTCGGAGGTCGTTCTTTCCACCTCAGCAGACGCATCTTCCGCGCATCATTTGTTTCCGAAACTATCTCAAAAGGGGCGTTCGTTTGGTGTGTGGCTGCACGGTCGGCGTCAGAGATCGTGCAGATGGGGGCCAATACCGTGAGCGTAGGCCGCTTCTCTGGGCGCGAGACCCAGCGACGGCGGTCGTCCCGGCCTCCGAGGTTCCTACGTCAATGCCGGATATTCACGAGATCCTCATGCCGGTGGCATTCGAGTGACGCGTCAAGCGGCATCTGCCGCACACGAGAGAATGCGCGCGCTATGATGCCGATGCGAATGCCGACCCGTCTGGTCAGAGAGTCTGACATAGCGGGAGGTGGCGGCGTGGCGAGGTGTCCGGATGTCATTCCAGGTAAGTCGTACGAACGGACGGGAATGCGGCCGGCCGCCAAAGGTCTATGGAGCCAGCGGTTGTGTCCCGTGGAAAAGGCCTCCGCGGGGGCCGTCGTCCGGCAGGAGCGCGAGCCACAGCATGTCCCGCGCCGCGTCCTGGGGACTTTGCGTGGCGGTGCCGTAGGCGAGCCGGGTATCGGCCAGACCGGGCGAGGCGGCGTTGATCAGAATGTTCGTATCCGCTACTTCCGCCGCCAGCGCCAGCGTCAGCGCGTTGAGCGCGGCCTTGCTGATCCGGTAGGCGGGGCTGTTGCTTCCCATGCCGGCCAGGCTTCCCATGTGACTGGTCACGTTGAGGATGCGGCCGTATCCGTTCTCCCGCATCACCGGAACCGCCTGAGCGCAGCAGCGCCACACGCCCAGCACGTTGGTGTCCAGGGTTGCTTTGACGAGCTCCAGGTCGGCTTCCGTGATCGTCTTGTTCCGGTCGATGGCCACGCCGCTGTTGTTGACCAGCACATCGAGCCTGCCGTACTCGTGGACCGTGTCCGCGAATGCGCGGAAGACGCTTGCCGGATCGGTGACGTCGAGGGCCTGGCCGGAGACAGCCAGGCCCTCGGCGCGCAGCTCCGCCGCTGTGCGCTCGGCGACGTCGTGGGTGCGGGCGGTGCCGACGACATGCAGGCCCTGCCCGGCGAGTTGGCGGGCCAGAGCACGGCCGAGGCCGCGGTTGGCGCCGGTGACCAGAGCGACACGGGTAACGGGGGAGGAGGTCATGGGGTCATGCGAGCAGAGAGACCGCCCGCGCGTCCAGGTCCCGTACCTGCGGCAGCCCACGGTAAGGGTGCAGGAGACGGCGTACCTGCGTGAAACGGGTTGAGTTACGTGTCGAGAAGCCGTTTTTGATCGCCGGCACGGCCTCGGTCAGGTGCGCGCAGGCACGCTCGACCTCTCCCAGACGGACGGCGTTCTCCGCCCGCCAGAGGCGGTAGGTGATGCCGTCGCGCTGCCGGGAGGCCGGCTGCAACCGCGTGGTGCGCTCCAGCCACTGGTCGGAGACGGTGAAGTGCCCCAGGGCGAGATGGCACGCGGCGACCTGTGCCGCGTACTCTGCGGCGTCGAAATACAGCGCCCAGTCCGGGCACGGCTGCCCATCCGCCTCCGCCTCCGCCATCGCGGTCTCGGCCCGGCCGAGCAGACGCTCGCACGCGTCCCGCTCGCCCAGGACCGCGTGGACCCGCGCCTGGCGGACCGCCAGCATCGCGCGGACCCTGGGCGGCGCATCGGCCGTGGCGTCCACCGCGGACCGCGCCAGCAGCAGAGCGTCCTGCGGCCGGCTGGCCTCCGCCAGGAGCAGACTCATGCACTTGAGCAGGTTCGCGCCCGACAGGCGGTCACCGCCCGCCCGCGCGGCCCGCAGCCCCAGCACGAAATAGCGTTCCGCGGCCGCGAGATAGCCCGTGTCGGCCGACGCCCACCCGGCGATCCGGCACAGGTCCGCGATCAGCCGGAAAATCCGCCGCCCGCCGGCCCCGCCGTGACCGGTCTGGCGGAGAAGCTCGCTGAGAGCCTGTAACTCCAGGTCCACGAACTTGCGGACCCGGCCGCCGCCGTGGATGTCCTCAAGATCCCGCAGCCACGGCAGCCGGCCCTCGAAACCCAACGCGATGTCCTCGCTCGTACCATCGAGGAATTCTGGCACCGTATGACCGACGGACCGCCACTCCTGAACGAGTATGGCGGCGGATCCGGTGGCGAGCGTCACAAATCCGCGACGGTCGAGCATGAGGTCCCCCGAGGCGTCCAGAAGCGAATGGCAGTTCTCCCGACTCCATACCCCCTCCACATGGAAAAGCTCACCCATGGGGAGCCAGCTCGGCCACAGCAGCACCGACAGACGCTCGTCCGGCACATGGAAGATCTCGGCCAGCGCCACCTGGGCTGCCATGCTCGGCTCGGCCTCTCCGCTTTCCCACCGGGCCACTTTCTGCCGGTGGCCGGAGCCCCTCAGATGCTCCGCCAGCAGCCGGGCGAGCTCCTGCTGCGTCAGGCCGTGCAGGTGCCGTGCGTAGGCCAGTGGATGGGAGAAGAGCTTGGTCGACGATGGTCGGTGCGCCACGAGGGGCCTTCCTGGTGATCTGTTCACTGATCCGTTCTCCGCCTTGGCCGTGGCAGCCGACCGGCCGTCAGCACAGGTGGCCTGCGGGGAGTGGTGGCCGCTGCCCGGACTGAGGCGACGGGGCCCTGTGCGGCGCGCGGCGCACCCGGTGCACGAGATCGAACAGTTCGTAGGCGTCGGTCAGCCCATCCCGCCGCCCGTCCGGCAGCAGCCACAGCGCCTTGCACTCCAGTGAGGCACCCGGACACCACAGGCGCGACGACTGGACCCGCACGAAAGCGGTGTCGAGGAACGCGTCCGGCCACGGCGTCACCAGGATCTTGACGACATCGTGCCGATGGCAGTCCACGACCGGCCCCACCCGGTGGCCCCCGCGCCGGAGCCGCGACAGAACCTCGAACGCCAGGGTCCTCCCCAGGGACGCCACGCTCCAGGGCCAGTTACCCGTCCCGCTGTACGGCGCCTCGGGGTGCCCGCTCGGCACGGCACTCCACAGATCACCGACCGGGCGCGGCGCAGCCGGCGGAGCCTCGTCCGGACCAGCGCCGGGCAGCAGCGCGGGCATCACGGTGGTCACCGGCCGGTCTCCAGTCCTGCCGCGCCCTGGCCCCGCGGCGCTCCCAGTCGGGGCGACCGGGAGGCGGGCTTGACCGCGATCCCGGCGAAAGCGGCGGAGTGCTCCTCGGGGCGAAGCGCGTGGGATCCGGGTTCACCCCACCGGCCGGTGGCCGTCAGTCCCCGCTCCTGCTGGGTGAAGTCCCCGAACAGGTCCCCGATCGCCTCGCGGGATCGGGGGCGTACATCCAGACCGTGCCTGGCATACGTAGCCACCACCTCTGGCATCGTGTCGGGGTGCCAGTGACCGGTGAGGTGTGAGATCGAGAGAGTGCTGCCGGCGGGCATCCACGCACGGAGAACGGCCATGGCCTGGATGACGGCCGCGTCGTCCGGACACCAGTGGAGTACGCCGTGCGCGAGCACTGCGACAGGCTGGTCCAGGTCCAGCCCCGCACGCATGGCATGGCAGGCCAGGAGCTGGTCCATGGCGAGGATGTCCGCCTGGATGACAGTGATCCCGTCGCGTCTGTCCAGTCGGCACTTGGCATGCGCGTACACCGCGGGGTCGCGGTCCACGTAGACCACCGGCAGTGCGACCCCGGTGCGATCCGTGATCTCGTGCACGTTGACCGGTGACGGGAGGCCGCACCCCAGGTCGAGGAACTGGCGCACCCCCAGGGCGAGCGAGAATTCGACCGACCGGAGGGCGAAGTCACGGTTGATCAAAGCGGCCGTCTTGATCCACTTGGCGGTCTCATGGATGTCGCGGCCGGCCGCGCGGTCGGGCTCGTAGTGGTCGACGCCGCCGAGCAGGAAATCGTACAGACCCGATGAAGTCGCCTTGGTGGTGTAGTCATCACCGAGGGCGCCGCCGTCCGCGAGGAGGCTGACAGGGGAGGCTGCCCCGATCTGGACCGGAACCGGCCGGTGCGGCGCGAAAGCCGTCCCGTCAGACGGCAGTTCACCGCTGCTCACGGGCAGGGCCGCGATCTTCTCGGCCAGCTGGAATGCCTGTTCCACAGAGAGACCCACTCGCACCCCGGCATCGGCGTGAGCGCAGCCGGGGTCGGCCTCCACGATGACGCCACGGCCCACTGCGCCGGTCAGCAACAGGCCCATCCGCGTGGCCAGCTGGTGCATGCCGCGCGGCCGGTAGAGCCTCAGACCGTCGCCGATGTCCTCCGCGCCCAGGAGCGCACACAGGCTCACGGCCGACCCCAGGCGATCGGAATCCCGGAGCTCGACAGTGATGCGGCCCATGTCCGTGTCCGCGACCGATACATCGGCGCCGAGGTCGTGCCGCCCGAGCGCGTTCCACAGCTGCTCGGCCGCTTGTTCGGCACGGATACCCGGCGAGAGAAGCCGCTCGATCAGCCGGCGCGCAGCGCCGCCGCCGTGCAGCGTGATCACCAGTTCGTCGGTCTCGTCGATTTCGGCGGCCGCGTCGATGCTGTTGTCCGCCAGCCATTCCCGTGCCGCCCGCACATTCAGGGCGAAGGGCAGCCGCCGCGGACCGAGCAGGCGCAGCGCCGGTGAGGGCGAGCCCTCGGGCACGACGACCCGGCCGGTGATGCCCGCGGTGTCCACCGACTGTGCGAGGACACTCTCCAGCGAATCGGGAGGGGATGGGTGGGTGGTCACGGTGGCGCCTTTCGGGCATGGAGGAAACGGAGGAGGGAGACGAGAAAAGAGCGAGGTGACGCCGTGTCAGGGTTTGCGGGCGACGGCGGCGTAGGAGGTGTCCGGACGGTGGCCGGCCTCGACACCGGTCGCGGCCACTCCGGGCGGGACCAAATCCCATTGCCGTTCGAGAGCCGTGGTGATTTCCGCCCCGGTGCGCGGGCGGGTCGCGACTCCGGCGTGGGTGAGGATTTCCGCGGTTTTCCGCATCGGGGCCGGGGCGAAGTCCTCGGTCCAGTGCGTCAGGACAAGGCTGCTGCCCGGGGACACGGCGTTGCTGAATTCCTTCACCACCGTGTCCGTCTGCTCGCCGGTCAGGTGATGCAGTACGGCCCCGAAGACCAGTACGACGGGCTGTGCCAGGTCGATGGTCCCGGCCAGGACGGGCGAGTCGAGGACCGACGGCGGGTAGGCGATGTCCGCGTGAAGGTATCCGGTGACCACCGGCGTCCTGCTGGTCGTGAGCGCGGCGGCCATGTGCGCGGCGACCACGGGATCGCTGTCCACGTGCAGCACGCGTGGGTCCGGCCGGTGCGGGGCGAGAACGTCGTGCAGCAGCGGCTCGTGCGGCAGACCGCACCCCAGGTCGATGACCTGCCGCGCCCCGTGAGCGGCGAGTTCGGCCACGGTCGCGCGTACCCACTCCCGGTCCCTGCGGACAGCGGCGGAAAGGAACGGCGCGGCCTTCACCGCACGCAGGGCAGGCTCCCTGTCCCTCAGGTAGTGGTCCTTCCCGCCCAGGAGGAAGTCGAGTACGCGGGCGCTGGCCGGCGTCATCGTGACGTCGTCGGCGGGGGGAGGGTGGTCGCGGCCGCGCTCTGCGGCGGGGAAGCGATGCATGGGAGGAGATCTCCAGGTCTAGGCGGCGGGAAGCGCCAGCTGGTTGAGAAGGGAAGCGAACGCGTCACGGTCTGCCCAGGCGACGGTGCCGTGGCCGCGCAGCCCGCAGTCTTCGGCGGTTCGGGCCTCTTTCCACAGCGCCGCCAACGGCCCACTGCCGGCGACCCAGCCCTCGAACCCGCCGGCCGGCGGGGCCGTACCGGGCGTCACGCCCTTCCTGGGAGCGACCTCACACAGCCCCGCCCCGGCGAGCAGGTCTCGCGGCAGGATGTTCCGCTCCGGATCGGGGCACACGGCGGCGTCGAAACCGCCGACCACCAGCGCACGGCGACGGCGTCCGCCCGGCAGGGTCACCATGCTGGCGGTGACCCGCGAGAGCATCTGGCTCTCCGCGCGCCGCAGGACCTCCCGGCCCGAGGACACGGTGCCGGACACGGCACACAACGGAAGGGAGTCCAGACCCGCGTCATCGAGCTGAAAGGCCACCGCCGTCGGCGACGCGACCAGAACCGTCGAGGGACTGCGCAGCTCACCCACCGGCCTGAACGCGCCCATATCGGCGAAAACCGCCGTATGTGAGCCCTCGCCGAGCCACCCCCGCAGCCCCAGCTCGTACGACGCCTCATACATGACATGCTCGTGATCGGCGTCGGCACCCCGCATCCCCTGACAGAACAGCAGATGCGGCCCGATCGCCCGCAGCGCCCGGTACATGGCGGTCCGCGCAGACCGGTCACCCATCATTCCGTGACTCAGACTCACGGCCACGAGGAACTCCTCACCCGCGCCCGGAGCACCGGCCGGCACGCGCAGCCCCGGCAGTACCGGAGCCGGTTCGGCTGCCGCTGCGGAGGGGTGCCGCCCAGCGGACGCGGACAGGAGACCGACCCCGGCAGGCGGGCTGACTACGGGAGCGTTGTTGACGGCCATGAGTCCTCATCGGTGTCGGAATGACGGTCAGGATCAGGTTCTTGACGAGCAGGCTGGGGCCCGGTGGACCGGCCACCGCGGGAATCACCACGCGGCGGCCGGGAGGCGATGCTCACCGTCGTGTCGCCTCGCCCGTTCCCCCGGAGCCGACAGGCCCCCGGGGCGGAGGAACGAGCCCGTCCACGCGCCGGACAGGGCCGGCATGCCGATCCAGGAACCGTGACCGTGGCATTCGGTCAGCACTTCCGTGCCCGACGTGATCAGTGAACTCGTTTGCGCCCAGCGTGCCCAGGCCGAACGGGCGGCAGATGCGTTCAACGCGTTCAACGCGTCAAGTTCGGCCAGGGAAGGTAACGTTGGACCATGGATCGGCCACCTAACGCCCGTCTCATGCGAGTGATCGAACAGTCGGGGCTCAGCTACGAGGATCTGGCACGGGCCGTACGGGCGGTGGCTTCCGCCTCGGGGAACAGTGGGATCCGTACCAGCAAATCGAACATCGCCTACTGGGTGCGAGGCACGCCACCGAATCCTCCTACCGCCCGTTATCTGCTTGAAGTCCTCTCCCGCCGGCTTGCCCGTCCGCTGACACTCGACGAGATCGGCCTCCCGCCCGCCCGGCGGGATTCCGAGCCGGATGCCTTGGGGCTTACTGTCGAAGGCGATCCAGTGGAGACGCTGGGGCACATAGGGAGAGCTGATATCGAACGTCGCACCTTCCTCACCAGGGCCGCCTACTCGGTGGCCGGCGCCGCACTGCCGCTCGGCGCGGCACACGAGACCGAGGAGCGGACAAAGCGGGCTGTCAGCGGCGGCACCGCAGGAGCGTCCGAGGTCGAGGCCGTGAGGGACATGGTGGCCATGTTCACCGCTATCGACGAACGCCACGGCGGCCAGCACGGACGCAGCACCGTTGTGCAGTACCTCACCGACGACGTCAAGAGGCTGTGCAGCTCCCGCTTCCGCACAGAGGCACTGCGCCAGGAGATGTACTCCGCCGCCGGATCCCTGGCCTACCTCGCGGGATGGAAGGCATTCGACGCCGACGAACACGGCCTCGCCCAGCGCTACTACCTCCAGGCATACAGCCTCGCCCGCCGAGCCGACAACCCGGCGGACCAGGCGTACGCGCTGCGTATCCTCGCCCACCACGGCATGGACAACGGCCGTCCGGAACACGTACTCGGTCTCGCGGAGAAAGCGGTCAGCCTCGGCCGCGGCAAGGTCGACCCCGTCGCGGAGTCGCTGTTCGTCATCTGCCGGGCGCGGGCACTTGCCGAATCCGAACAGATCACCAAGGCTCGCCACGAAGCCGATCGCGCCCGCGAACTCGCAGCACGGGGAGAGAGAGCCGAGATGGGCTGGGCCGTGATGTGGGGGGCGCCCTCGGCGACGGTCGCGGCCCACACCGCGAAGATCCACGAACGACTCGGTGACCACGCGGCGGCCGAGAGATACCACGCCAGCGCCCGCAAACATTACGGATCCACGCAGCATCAGCGGATTGCGGCCCTCTCCGCTGCCGCAGAAGGGCACGCCCAACTGCGGCAGGGTCAGATCGAGCGGGCCTGTGAAACATGGGGTCTGGCTCTCGACGCCATGTCCGGCATCCGTTCGTCCCGCACTCGAAAAGCCGTCAGGTCGATACGAGCCGACCTCGGGCGATTTCGGGCCCGGGGAGCCCGGCCGGCCCTGGAACTCGATGAGCGTGCCCGCACCTGGCTCCGACAACCGGCCTGACCCCGGCCTGTGTTCCCGCCCTTCTCCGGCTCTGGGCCCCTTCCGGAACGGGACGGACCCGAGACCGGTGGAGCGGGAGCTGCCGGTCACCGGCCGTATCCGCTCAGCAGGATCGCCCGGTAGCTGCCCACGGTGTAGGTCGAGCGGGACGACCATCCCTGTCCGAGGGCGGTGATCTGCTCCTCGGTCAGGCCCTTGTGGTACCAGCGGGAGGGCTCGCCTCCCGGGCGTTCGACCGGCGTCAGCGCGTAGAAAACGCCGGTCGCGGACAGCCACCGGCCCACATCGACCAGGAAGCGCGCCATGTCGAGGTAGGCCAGAGAGAAGCGGCAGGTCACCAGATCGACGCTGCCCGGCTCGATCCCGGCCGGGATCGAATCCGCGGTGACATCCCACACCTCGTAGTCGAGCCGTGCGTGACTCATCGTCCTGCGGGCCTGCTCGACCGCGACGGCCGAGTAGTCGTAACCCGTCACGCGCATCTGCCATCGAGCGAGCTGACGCGTCCACTGCCCGTGACCGCACCCGATGTCCACCGTTCGCCAGCCCCGCTTCTGATGGGCCCTGCTGTAGAACTGGGCGGACTCGAAGTCGCTCACCTTGTGCGGGATGCCGCTGCGGAACCACTCGTCCCACTCGGCCGACGTCACCGCCACCGGCCGGATGTCCTCCGGCACAGCCACGGTCGGGGAGGGCGAGGAATGGCTGTTCACTCGAATCTCTCTCATTTCTGTACGTACATCACTGTTGATCTCGGGCGTCGGTAGGTCCGGGCCGGCCGCCCCTCCCCCAAGAGGGGCGGCCGGGACGCCGCCTGCTCACGCCATCGGCTCGGGGATGTCCGTGGCGGGCGGCAGCGCCGCTCCCCTTCACCCCGGTTCGCGGGCCGGCGCTGTGTCACGGTGACAGCGAGCCGCAGTCGAACCAGGGGCGAGGGGACCCGTCTCACAACCGGCTCCAGGACCAGGCCCAACAACGGGCCCCCGGGAGACGGCGGATCTCAGAAGTGAAGGGTCCGGTCATCTGCTCCGACCACCGGGTGCACGGCCGGAACGGGACTGGCATCTCGGGGTACGGACAGCACCGGCGGGGAAGGCGGGTGACCTCGCGGTCGAAGCAGCTCTCCGGGACCTCGCCCCGATCTGGAACGCGGGGTGCGCGCCTCGAGTCCGCAGATGGCTGCCGCGCTTGACCATGCGGTCGGCGGCAGAGGGGAGCTGAAAGCGCTGGCCGAAGCCAAACGTGTTGCCCCGATGCGAGAACAGGCTGACGCTGTGTGGCAAGAACTGCACGAAGCGGTCACGGCCAGGCCCCTGACCGATGTCGTCCTGGAAGAAGTCGAATGGGCCGTTGCCCGCCATGGGCGGGCCACCCGCTACCGGCCCGAGAACGCACTGCTGCCCGATCTTGTCCGCAGTGTCAGTGACCTGCGGCTGATGCTGGCGGGCCGCCAGGCGGAACGCGTACGTCGTCGGCTCACGGCCGCCGTGGCACGCATGTCCGGTCTGCTGGGCCTGACGTTCCTGAAACTCGGCGACGACCGTGCGAAGAGCTGGTGGCGCACCGGCCATGCGGCGGCGGCCGAGGCACAGGACCGGGCCACCTTGTCGTGGCTCTGCGCACAGGAGGCGTACCAGCAGTACTACGAGGGTGACTGGCATGGCGCGATCGAAATGGCCCAACGCGCACGGCAGAACACCGCGCCCCGCTCCGCCTCCTCCTTCTGCGCAGCGGCGCGCTCCGGCTGCGCCCCTCCAGGAGGCGTAGCGCCCCCGCCAGTCCCCTTGGCGCAGCGCCTCCCGGCTGGCGCCGCCCTCGTTGAAGTGCTGACCGCGCTCCAGCTTCCACGAGGTTGGATTGTGGATCCCGGCCCACTGCGTCCAGAAGTCGTCCTTGTAGAAATTGCGGACAAGGCGTTCGCCAAGGTCCGGCGGGAGAGCAGGGACGGGAAAAGGACTCAAAGGACTCATCTGGGACTCCCTTTCGTAGGGGAGAGGTATGGGAGGCCGCCGGGCGTGCTGCCTGGCCCGCGGGCGCGGGGCGTCCGTGAGTGATGACGCGGAAGAGCTACGAATAGCGTCGCTGCTTCTTGGCTCGCTCCGATAGCGAAAACGGCCCCCACTTCACCCCACTTCGGTGGTGCGGAGAACCACAGCATCTCGCATCGAGGTATGGGCAAATAGTGTCAAATTCGGTCACTGGTCACCTGTGGTGATGCTCGCCTCGGAACTCCGCCGTTGGAGATCGCCTTCGCCACCCCACTTCACCCCACTTTCTCGGAAGTGCTTGACGGGAATTCGGGAGCAGTGGTAAGCGGCTTGGGTGGGCTGATGAGACAGAACGCCTGGTTGTCCGGTGTCTCCCCAGCTAGGAGCGGTTCTCGGCATGCTTGCTGCCTCCAACCGCTGGCCGGGTGGAGGCGCAGTAGCCTCTTCGCCGACGTCTCGGTGTGGAGGGGGAGTGCCTCTCCGCGTGATGCCTGCCTCATTGGTTTCCCCACTTCGGAAAAGACGGCGGGGTGAAGTGGGGTGAAGTGGGGACGGGTTTCGCTATCGCCTGCGCGGCAACGTGGGCCACGGTATTCAGCAGGACTTGCCAGCCCGTGCCTGCGGGCATTGTGAATACAGCGAGGAGTGATCCCCGTGCTTGGTTCCACCAGCACTGTGTTGCCGTGTGGCCAAGGCCGCGACGGCGGCCACCCCATGACGCACGCTGCGATCGGACTCTGCGGCCTCGACGCCCCGCAGAGCGCCGCTCGCCGTATAGTCCGCAAGACCCTCGCGGGGAAGGCTGACGGCGAGTACACGGACGACGTGGTCCTGGTGGCCAACGAGTTGGTGGGCAACGCTGTCGAGCACGCTGGAGCGGCGCTCGACATCTCCCTCGATGTGTACGCCTGGGGAGTGACTGTCCAGGTCCGGGACTGCGGTGAAGACACTGCGGCGGTGCCCGGGAATCCCCCGGCTGCCGATGAAGATGACGAAGGCGGGAGGGGCCTATTTCTGGTGGATGCACTGGCGAGCGCCTGGGGAGTCCAGCGCGACAGCAAGGGGAAGCGCGTCATCGCGATCTTCCTCTACCGAGCGGGAGACGCGGACTGATGACACCCAGCGGTCTCGCACCCCGCTGTCTGGCCCGGGACCTGGTGGTTCGCCCGCTGGGCGTCGGCAGCGGAACCTCTCGCTGGTCGCCGAGCGCCGTCCAGCCCGACGACGCACGACTGCTCGACGGGCTACGCCGCGCCTTGGATGCTGGCGGCGGCGACGAGGCGCAGCTGTTCGACACGGCCGACAGCCACGGGAACGGCCACGCCGAGAGGCTCATCGGCAAGGTCCTGAAGGAGCACCGGGGCCACAGGGCGCGGGTCGCCAGCAAGGTCGGCCTGGTCCAGGGCTCCGCTCCGCACCCCTACGCCGGTCCGCGGGTCCGGCATCAGCTGGAACAGACCTTGGAGAACCTGTACCTGGACGAGCTGGCCCTTTACACCCTTGAGTCCTACGACTTCGGCCTCGGTGACCGATACCTCGACCCGGTTATCGAGCAGATGCGGGCGTTGCGTGATCTCGGTCAGATCCGGGCTATTGGTCTGCGTGGTCCGGGCTTTCGCTCCTCGGCCCGCTCGATACGACGCTTCCTGGACCTGTTCGACCGGATCCGCCCTGACGTGGTCTGGACGCAGGCGAGTTGCCTGCTGCCGCTGGCCGACCTTGGGGACGGGGAGGACCTCGGCGCCTTCACCGTGCGCCGCGGTGTTGGCCTGGTGATTGCCTCGCCGTTGGCCCATGGCGCGTTGGCCAGTGGCTGTGCGGACCGTGCTCTGGCTGCTTGGGGAGGTCCGGCGGCCGAGTGTACGGAAGCCGCGGCGGCGGCGGTCACCCACGGGCTCGCGGAGTTGGCTGGCCGGTTCGGCCCGTCCCCGGATGCCCTGGCCCGGGTGGCCTTGCGGTTCATCCTTCAGCAGGTACAGAACGCTGTGGTGGTCGTCGGTGTCGGCGGCGACCATCACGTCGGGCAAGACCTGCGTTCCCTCGGCCAGCCGCTGTCTGATCAGGAGCTCGCGGTGATCGCTAGAGTGTTCTCCCGCGTCCGGAGCGTGCTGATCCAGCCCGAGGGACGCGCCGCGTCCGTAAAGGTCAGTGTGTGACCGGCCGAGAGGCCGGCTGCACTGCTCAGAGGGCAACTCCGTTGCGGAGGTAGCGCGGGACGCCATCGTCCAGGACCTGCAAGGCATGGAGCGCCCGCTCCCGCTGGCGGTCCGGCAGCAGCGCCAAGGCCTCAGAGACCTCGAAGAAGTGGTGCTCCGCGATCTCCTCGTCGTGGGGTTTCAGCCTGGCGGCCTGCTCCGGTGACAGGACACCGGCGTCGAAGACGAAGCCGAGGAGGTCATCCCACGGGCCGTGGGGTTCGACCCAGTCGACGCACAGGAACCGCAGGCTGGCGATTCTCAGACCAAGTTCTTCGCGGAGTTCCCGCCGAACGGCGTCCTCGGGTGCCTCGTTGTCCTCGGCCATGCCACCGGGAAGATCCCACCCAGCCTTGTAGGTCGGGTTCACCAGGAGCAGCTTCCCGTCCGTGTCTCGGATCAGGGCGTCGGCGGCGGCCCGCTTCCGGGCCTGCCGTGCGTTTCCCTCGGCCAGGTAGGCGTCACGGCCGGGGTCACTTGGAATGGGTGCATCGTTCACTGCGGACCTTCCGGGAGCGCGAGACTGCCGAGCAGCAATCTACGGTGCTGCGCCGTGGCGGTCATTCGCGAGAGGAGCTCGCGAACCTCGGGCACCTGGCGATGCTGGCCGAAATCGGCTTGCAGCGCGTCGAGTTGTGTGCTGAGCCGTAAAGACGTCACTGACTGACAGGCGTTCAGCAACTCCATGCCGACCGAGCATGCCGCGTCGGGCTGCCCTTGCGCGAGCAAGACTCGCGCCAGCGTGACCTGCCCGAACGCCCTGCTCCGAACCCGGCTCGTGTCGCGTAGCGCCAAGGCGCGCTCCGCCTCCTTGGCTGCGGCCTTGAGCGCGCCGAGATCCAATAGCACGGAGGCGGCCTCGCTGGCAAGCGCGGCTTCGTCAAACGGCGCCACCCACTGGGACGCGGGCGCGGTGTGGGCGAGAGCCAGGGCTCCACGTGCCGTGTCGAGCGCCCGCTGCGCCTCCCGTTCGGACTTGAGTTGGGCGAGTGCCCTCGCCTCCATGGCGTGGAGACGGGCGGCGAGGCTCGGCACCGGCGGCCCGGCGTCGAGACGGGCGAGCCCGCTGCGGGCGAGATCGGCGGCGGCGTCGACCTGGCCGGTCTGCAAGGCGAGGTGACTCATGCCGGCCAGCACGTTCGCGCCTGCGGTCACGTCGGTAAGACTCTGCGCCAGCCGCAGGGCGCGGTCGAAATGGCCGGATGCCGTGTCGTCTCGACCGGCGTCGTGGGCCATCCACGCAGCCATCTCCGTGAGGACGACCGCCGCGCCGAATGCGATCTCGCCGTCTTCGCGGCTGTCCGCTGTGCTGAAGAGGCTCGGGGCGATCGCCGTGTTGAGGTAGTGCACCACAGACCGGTAGACGTGGCCGCCGCCGAGCTGGCGGTCCGCGAGCCGGAACGATTCCATGGCGGCCAGGTGCGGAAAATCGTTCCCCGCCGTCGCAGCCGACCCGGCATCGGCCTGCTGCCCGGCTTCCGGCTCCAGCGGACCGAACAGCTGCTCGGCCGACTCGTCGAAGAGGTGCTCCAGGACCCGGCACGTCGCCCGCCGCGGCAGCCTCTTGATGTCTCCGGCCATCCAGCGATCCCACGCGGACCGCGAGACGTACGCGGAAGCAAGGGAGGGGTTGCCGTCGAGCCGGGCTACCGCCTTGGCCGCCCGCTCGAAGTGCAGCGTGAACGTCTCGTAGATGTGCATGTGGTGGGCCTTAACCACTGCCCGGAAGCGGATCGCCCTCCGCATCGCTACCTGCCGCCCTTATTCGCCTGCGCCGAAGCCGAGGAGGGGCACGTCGTACAGGTCCGCGCTGCGTCGCCGCGTCAACGCCGGGCCCTTCGGGATGTTGGTGACTTCGACGATGGGGATCTCGCAGATGAACTGCACCGTTGCGCCGAGCAGGTGCGACACACGCCCTTCGGCGGACTTCCCCTTGATGCCAGCCGCGACGTGGATGTGAGGGGCCAGACAGCCCGTCTCCGTATCCCAGGCGAGCGTCCCGCCGCCGAGTGCTTCGAGCGTCTCGATGGTGATCTCCTCCCACAGGGGGGCCTCTGGGGTGGCGAGAGGTTCGCAAGAACCCACCAGCCGGGCCGAGCGGAGACCACCGACGAACGTCGGGATGTACCCGGCCTGGATGCCCTGGTCCGCGCAGAACTGGGTGAGGCCATCCAAGAGGTCTTCCCCGTGGTCGAGGGCGAGCACGAACTGCCTGCCGGTGCGGACCTGGGCGTAGCGCATGGTGAGAGTCGTCCTTTGTGCTGGTCGGGGCGGAATCAGGAGTTGTCGAGAAACGCCTTCGCGATCTCCGGGCGGGGGGTGCCCGCGGCCAAGTGGGCGGCCAGGAGCAGACGGGCCTTGTAGGGGTCGAGAGCGCCAGCACCGATGAGGCCGCGGGCCAGCAGGTCGCTCTCGGAGCCGGGGAAGCCGTAGGTCGAGGTGAGGACGCGGCCGGTGCCGATGCGAGACGCGAGGACGACGGGCATTGCGGACGCCAGCGCTTCCAGCCGGCTGCACCAGCTCGCGGGGACGTGGCCGACGCCGAACGCGGCCACCACCAGGCCAGCGACCTTGTTCTCCAGACCTTCCAGCAAGGCCCCGCCGCTGCCCAACGATGCAGTGACGATCTCCACCTGCGGCAGGGCGCCTGCCGGCAGCGGTACGGGGGTGATCGGGCTCAGC
>NZ_FMDK01000940.1 GCF_900091995.1 Streptomyces sp. MnatMP-M17 | reverse complement strand
CGGCTGCGGCTGCGCCCGCCGACGCCTGCCGACACCGAGGACATCTTCGCGGCCTGCCAGGATCCGGACATCCAGCGGTGGACAACGGTCCCCTCGCCGTACGAACGCCGGCACGCGGAGGACTTCATCGGCCGGCTCGCGCCGGAGGGCTGGCTCCACGACACCGAGTACACCTTCACCGTGGAGCCGCGTGGCGGCGGCCCGGTGATCGGCGCGGTCTCGCTGCACCACCCTCGCTCCGGCACCTGGGAGATCGGCTTCTGGACGGCCAAGGAGCACCGGGGCCGCGGCTACACGGCGGAGACGGTGACGGCGCTGTCACGCTGGGCCTTTACGGAGGCGGGCGTGGACCGGGTGGAGTGGCGTGCCGAGGTCGGCAACGCGGGCTCGCGTGCAGTCGCGGAGAAGGCCGGTTTCGTGGTGGAGGGCGTGCTGCGCGCGGGGCTGTTCAACAAGGGCACTCTGCGTGACTGCTGGATAGGCGCACTGTTGCCGTCCGATGTGGGGCTGCCGAGCGCGCATCCGTATCTGCCCGCGCAGGCCGTGCAGGCGGCGGCGCATACGGCACCTACGGCACGGGCCGTGTCCGAGGCCGGAAATGGTTCCGCCCAGGCTCCGGACGTACCCGCCCGGCCCTGAGTGTCAGTGGCGCCGTCTATCGTGCCGACCATGACGACTGCACCACCCGCCGCCGAGCTGTCCGCCGACGACGCACGCCGTATAGCGCTGCGCGCCCAGGGATTCCTCGGCGCGCCCGACCGGCGCGGCGGCGTCCGGGGCGTGCTGCGCCACCTCGGCGCCGTCCAGCTCGACACCATCTCGGTGCTGGCGCGGTCGCACGAGCTGATTCCGTACGCGCGGCTGGGCGCCGTCGGCCGCAGGACGGTCGAGGACGCCTACTGGACGCCCGCGCCCGCCGGAGGTCCGTCACCGAGCCCGCACGCGTTCGAGTACTGGTCCCATGCGGCGTGCATCCTGCCCATCGAGGAGTGGCCGCACTTCGCCTTCCGCCGCCGCGCCTACCGCGCCCGCCCGCACTGGTACCACGAGCTGGCGGACGGCGCGTACGAAGCGGTGATCAAGCAGTTGCGCGCGGAGGGCCCGCTGACGGCCACGGAGCTGGGCGGCGCCAAGAACGGCGGTCCGTGGTGGGACTGGTCGGAGGCCAAGGTCGCCGTCGAGCGCGCGCTGATGTTCGGCGAGGTCGTGTGCACCGGCCGGCGCAGCTGGAAGCGGGTGTACGACCTGGCGGAGCGTGCCGTTCCCGACGCGCTCCTCCATGACGATCTGGACGACAGGGAGTGTCTGCGCCGGCTCGTCCGGCTCGCGGGCCAGTCGCTCGGCGTCGGCACGCGCGCCGATATCGCGGACTACCACCGGCTCAAGGGCGAGCAGTTCGACGCCGTGGTCGCCGACTCGGGGCTGGTGCCCGTGACGGTCGAGGGCTGGGGCAAGCCCGCCTGGGCCGATCCCGAGGCGCTGGCGAGCACTCCCCGGGGACGGCACCGTACGACGCTGCTGTCGCCCTTCGACTCGCTGATCTGGGAGCGGGCGCGCACGGAGCGGATCTTCGGCTTCACGCACCGGCTGGAGGCCTATGTGCCCAAGCCCAAGCGGGTGTACGGCTACTTCGCGATGCCGCTGCTCTCCGGCGGCCGGCTGCTCGGGCGTGTCGACCCGGCGCGCGAGGGAAAGACGCTGGTGGCCAAGCAGGTGTCCCTGGCGACCGGCAAAGCCGTGCTTCCCATGGCGCAGGCGCTGCGGGAAGCGGCGGAGTGGGTGGGCTGCTCGGACGTACGGGTGGAGCGGATACGCGTGGAGCAGGAAGACGCGCCTGAGCTGCGCGGCCCTCTGACCGACGCGCTCACCGCCGTCTGACCGCCGTCCGGTTGCCGTCCGACCGCCCAAGTGGCCGCTCGGTGACCGCTCAGCGGATCTCCAGGATCTTCTCCCGCATCGCGTAGACCACGGCCTCCATCCTGGAGTGCAATTGCAGCTTTTCCAGGATGTTGCGGACATGGTTCTTCACAGTGTTCTCGGAGATGAACAACTCCTTGGCGATATCACGGTTGTTCATTCCCGTGGCCACCAGCTTGAGGACTTCCAGTTCACGGTCGGTCAGCCGCGGCGCGGGAACGAGTCTGCGCTCGTCGGTGCGCTGAATCATCGACTTGAACTCGGTCAGCAGCTTGGATGCCATGGACGGGCTGATCTGTGACTGTCCGTCGGCCACGGCGCGAATGGCGGTGGCCACCTCGTCGGTGGAGATCTCCTTGAGGAGATAGCCGGTGGCGCCCGCCTTGATCGCATCGTAGAGGTCGGCCTCCTCATCGCTGATCGTCAGCATGATGATCTTGGCGCTGGGGGCCACCTCCTTGATGGAAGTGCAGGCCTCGATACCGCCGCGCTTGGGCATCCGTACATCCATCAGCACGATGTCCGGCAGCAGATCGGCGGCCTTGTCCACGGCCTCCGCGCCGTCGCCGGCCTCGCCGATGACCTGGATGTCCTCCTCCTGGGCAAGGACGATCTCCAGTCCACGGCGGAAGAGGGCATGGTCGTCCACGACAAGGACCCGGATGGGCTCCTTGCGGGAGCCGCCCCGTTCCGTGTCGGCGTCGGACCGGGCGCCGCCGACCGTGTCGTCGGCATCGTCCGCGCTGTGCACCGGTCCGAAGCTGTCCGCCATCGTTCCTCCCCCTGAAGGCCGTGGCCCGAATTCATAAGAGTCGGCCAACCGCAGTTCGCAGACCACTTGTTGGCTTGCGACACCATAATTTCATGCCTGGATGACAGAGCGGTGACCCTTCGGTCCGCACGCCGGTGCCCCTGAGGCGCGGGGGCGCTCAGGGGCACCACCGGAGCACATATTTCGGACGGACTCCCAGCCGGCCTCCGGCCCGTCCGTCAGCCCCGTGCGGGCAACGGCTCAGCCGCCGAGGGCGCCGCCCGCGCCGCCGGCTTCCGAACCGGCGAACGGGTCCGTCCTGAGGTGGATCACACCGTAGTCGTATGCGTGGCGCCGGTAGACGACGCTGGGTTCCTTGGTGTCGGAATCGACGAAGAGATAGAAGTCGTGCCCGACCAGCTCCATCTCGTAGAGCGCCTGATCGAGTGTCATCGGTGCCGCCACATGGTTCTTCTCGCGGACCACCAGAGGTCCGTCGCCCTGTACCTCCAGCGTGCCGATCCTGGTGGTGGGGACGGCCTCGGCAGCCGCCTGTTCCGCGGCGGTCTGGCCGTTGGCGTTCAACTGAGCCACATCAGGAACGACTTCGACGACCTCGGCGGCCGAAAGCCGCCCATTGCCACGCCGGTTGTGACGCTTCTCGTGCTGCTTGCGCAGCCGGGCCTCCAGCTTGCCGGTGGCCAGATCGAGTGCCGCGTACGGATCGGCCGCAGCCGCCTCCGCACGGATCACGGGGCCACGGGAGTGGAGCGTGATCTCCACCCGGTCGCACCGGTCGGCCTGCCTCGGGTTGTGCTCCTTGGACACCTCGACGTCGAGGCTGATCACCTTGCCGTCGAGCTTCTGGATCTTCTCCAGCTTCAGCTTCTCGGCCACGTGCTTGCGGAACCGCTCGGGCACCTCGGTCTTGCGGCCCTTGACGACGATGTCCACGCAGAACTCCGTTCCCGGATCACTCCGCCTCATTGCGGAGTTACTCCCTGTTGCACCAGACCCCAGTAGTCACCGGAGCCTCGGACTTGGCGACTTTCACCTCCTCCTCCCCCGTCGGCATGATCCCCACCCCCCGAAGTTTCGAGGTTCTGAAAACGCCGAGCAGACCAGTGCATTCAGTGAGTCATGGCTTGCGCCATTCCTCATAACCGAACATAGCCCTCCCGGACGGGTGTCGGCACCCGCTACCGGCATGTACCTCTGTTCAGGTCTCTTTCTTCCCTGTTTACCAGCAACGATGCAAGATCCCGATCAGTTCCGGTTTATTTCGAAGGACAGGGGCGGCGCGGCCACAACTGCCGCGCTCACCTGTACGTATCCCGGAATGCCGGAGCCCATTGCGGCACGCAGTGCCCGCGCCGCCTCGACGAGCGAAGAACCGGTTGTCATGAGATCGTCCACCAGCACCACCCGGCCGCCCGCCAGCAGCCGCGCGCCTCCGCCGGCACCCTC
>NZ_FMDK01000400.1 GCF_900091995.1 Streptomyces sp. MnatMP-M17 | reverse complement strand
GCCTGGCGGCCCGCTGCCGTACCGGCTTCGATCACTCTTCCGGGGGTGGGGTAGTCTGGGTGACCGCGAAGGGGAGTAGCCCCGCGAACCGGTCGTCGACACACTGGAACCCCAGGGTTCCCGGTGGCCGGGCCCGTCTCAGGCGGGTGGGCGAGACCTTCGGTCAGGCATTGACGTACCCGTGTCCCGCGGGTACGCCGTCGTGCCGGGCCGAGTGGTCCTCCTGCTCCTCACGGCGCTTCGCGAAGACCCGGGTCCGGCCCTCAGAGAAAGCCACCCGGAATGTCTCTCGACCCCCTGGCGATCGTCACCGCCTTCGGGCTGATCTTCCTTGCGGAGCTCCCCGACAAAACCATGTTCGCGTCCCTGGCCATGGGTACGCGTATGCGTCCGCTCTATGTCTGGTTCGGCACATCGACGGCGTTCCTCGTGCATGTCGCCATCGCCGTCGGGGCGGGCAGTCTGATCGGGCTGCTTCCCGGCTGGACCGTCAAGCTCGTCTCCGCGCTGCTGTTCGCGTTCGGTGCCTTCATGCTGCTGCGCGGTGGAGGCGGCGACGAGGACGAGAAGGCAGGGACGAAGACCGTCACAGGGTTCTGGCCGGTCTACTCGACCGCCTTCATGGCCGTGTTCATCAGCGAGTGGGGCGATCTGACACAGATCACCACCGCCAATCTCGCCGCCAGTAATGGCACCTGGTCGACCGCGATCGGTTCGGCCGCCGCACTGATGTCGGTCTCCGCGCTGGCGCTGCTCGCGGGCCGTTTCATCGCCACGCGTGTCCCGCTCAGGACCGTCCAGCGCATCGGCGGGCTGTGCATGCTGGGCCTCGCCGTCTGGTCCGTCGTGGAGATCTTCGTGGGCTGACAGCCTGATGGGCCCGCGGTCCGCACCGCCACGGCGGTACGGACCGCTGCTCAGCGTTTGTCAGCGCTTCGTCAGCCCTTCGGGACCAGATGCTCCTTCAGTACGGCGAGCACGTCACGCGCCGCCGTGGGGCCGGTGTTGAGATAGAAGGCGTCATCGTCGACCGGGATCGCGGTCTTCCCGACGACGGCGGACAGCGTCGGCCACAGCGGTGCCCCGGTGAGCGCCGAGGTTTTGGATCCGGCGCCCTGGACTCCGTAGAACAGCCAGTCGGCGTCGGCCCGGTCGAGCTGCTCGTTGCTGATGTCCTCCGACGTCTCGTCGAAGCGCTGGCTCTCGGGCCGTCCGAGCGCCGTGTCCTCGGCGATGCTGCCGGTGAACGAGGGCACACCGAAGACCCGCAGACGGTCCCCGTTGAGCCGTAGGAAGGACACCGTGACCGGCTTGTCGACCGCCTTGCCCAGGGCGACGGCGTCGGCGTGGAACTCGTCCAGGAACGACTGCGCCCGCTCGGTCCTGCCCAGCCCGTCGGCGACGAGCAGGAAGTCCTGCTTCCAGTAGAGCCCGGTGCCCTGGGTGGCGATCGTGGGCGCCAGCTCGCTCAGCGCCGTGTAGAGGCCCTTGGCGTTCTTGCCGGCGATGTTCATCAGGATCAGATCGGGCTTGATGTTGGCGATGGTCTCCAGATCGGGATCCACCCGCGAGCCCACATCGGCGACCTTCGCCAACTGGGCCGCGTGCTGCGGGAAGTCCTTGATCAGATAGCCGGGTACGAGATCCGCGCCGTCGCCCCGGGTCGAGCCGACCGGCACGGTGCCGAGCGTGAGCAGTGCGTCGGCCTGACCGGTGGAGATGACCACCACCTTCCTGGGCTCGGCCCCGATGGTGGTCCTGCCCTCGAAGTGGCCGACCGTACGCGGGAATTCACCGTCCGGTTTGCCGCTTCCCATGCCCTTGGGCACGGCGCGCGGCGCGGTGTGGGTGGAGGCGGCCGAGGGCGCGGCGGTGCCCTTGCCGGCCGACGCGGCGGTGGCGGAGTCCGCCGAGTCGGCGGAGCAGCCGCTGAGCAGCAGGGCGCCGGCTACGGCGAACCCGCTGACGACACGGGTGAGATGGAGACTGAGATGAAGATCACGGAAGCGGTACACGATCGCTTAGCTTAGGCTTCCCTAAGTGTCGATGAGTAGGTATGACAGTGATGCGATAGATCACACATCCGGAAGTACGCGCTCCGGGGCCCGGAGGCCACCGGACGGCGAGCCGAAGCCCGATGACGCACGGGCCGATGGGCCACGGAAACGCGGGCTGCGGCGCGGGCGGCTGTTCGTCGCGCTCGTGGTCTGTCTCACTGTCGTACTGCTGCTCGTCCTGGTCAGCCTGGGAGTTGGCGCGCGGAGCATCCCTCTGGAGACCGTGTGGCGCGTTCTGCTGCATGACGACGGAAGCCCGGAGGCCATCATCGTCCGGCGGCTGCGGATGCCTCGTACCGTCCTGGCGGTCGTCGTCGGCGCGGCGCTCGCCCTGGCCGGTGTTGTCATGCAGGCCATCAGCCGTAACCCGCTGGCCGAGCCGGGCATCGTGGGAGTCAACTCCGGCGCCTCTTTCGCGGTGGTGGTCGCGATCGCCGGATTCCACATCACCAGCGTGTCCGGCTATGTCTGGTTCGCCTTCGCCGGGGCCGTGCTGGCCGCCCTGCTCGTCCATACGCTCACCTCCGGCGCGTCCCGTAGCCACCAGCACACCCGGCTCGTGCTGGCGGGAGCGGCGCTGTCGGCAAGTCTGGGCGCCTGTACGGGCATCCTCACCATGTTCAACACGGACGCGTTCGACTCGTACCGGTTCTGGGTGGTGGGCGCGCTGGAGAACCGCGGTACGGAGGCGCTGACCGCCGCCGTCCCGTTCGTCGCCGCCGGAACGCTGATCGCGCTCGCGCTCGGTCCGTCCCTGAACGCCCTCGCGCTGGGCGACGAGACCGGCGCGGCGCTCGGACTCCGGGTGTCCTGGGTCCGTGCGGCCGGATTTCTCTCGATCATGCTGCTGTGCGGTGCCTCGACGGCCGCCGCAGGACCGATCGGCTTCGTCGGACTGGTCGTTCCGCATGTCCTGCGGCTGGTCCTGGGACCCGATCTGCGCCGACTGCTGGCCTTCTCCCTGCCGGGCGGTGCCATCTTGCTCCTGGTCAGTGATATCGCGGGACGGGTGATCGCTCCACCGGGCGAGATCGAGGTCGGTATCGTCACCGCGTTCATCGGCGCTCCCGCGCTGCTGTGGCTCGTCGTCCGTCGGAGGGCGGTCTCCTCGTGAACACCATGAACACCGCGAAGGCCCCGGACGGCCCGACTTCCCGTCGCACCGCTGCACAGCGCACCGTCACACAGCGCACCGCCGCCGCCCCGACCCGGGTACTGCGGCTCCCGGGCGGACCCGCGCTCCGTTACTCGGGACGGACCGCCGCCGTCATGACCGTACTGCTGCTGGCCTGCGCGGCGGTGTGGGCGGTGACCATGTTCACCGGTACCTACCGGATCGGTACGGGCCAGATCCTCGACGTACTCATGGGAGGCGGCTCCGGCACCGACCGGTTCATCGTCGTCGGCCAGCGGCTGCCGCGCGTCTGTGCCGCGCTACTGGTCGGGGCCGCGCTCGGACTGTCCGGTGCGCTGTTCCAGAGTCTGTCGCGCAATCCGCTCGGCAGCCCGGACGTCATCGGGTTCACCACCGGCTCCACCAGCGGCGCGCTCGTCGTCATCCTGGCGGGCGGCGGCACGGCTGGGATCGGCGTCGGCGCGGGCTCGGTACTCGGCGGTCTGGTTACGGCGGCGGCCGTGTACGGATTCACCGCCACGCGCGGAGTCTCCGGCAACCGGCTGGTGCTCGCCGGTATCGCCGTCGGCGCCATGCTCGCGTCGGTCAACGACTACCTCATCACCCGGGCCGATCTGGAGTCGGCGGAGAGCGCCAAGGCCTGGACGTTCGGCAGCCTCAACGCCGTCTCCTGGCCGCAGGTCACACCGCTGGCCCTCGCCCTGCCGGTGCTCGCGATGGCGGCCCTGGCCGTCGGCAGACCGCTGCGGCTGATGGAGATGGGGGACGACACGGCGGGCGCGCTCGGCGTGAACGTCGCGCGGATCCGCGCGGTCGGCCTGCTGCTCGGTGTCGCCCTGGCCGGCACGGCCATCGCCGTCGCGGGTCCCATCGGCTTTCTCGCACTGGCGGCGCCTCAACTCGCCCGCAGAGTCACGCGGTCGCCCGGTGCCCCGATCGGACCGGCCATGGTCACCGGAGCGCTCCTCCTCGCCACGGCCGATCTGCTGGCCCAGCGGCTGCTCTCGCCGTTCCAGATCCCGGTGGGCCTGGTCACCGGTGCCCTCGGCGGGATCTATCTGCTGTGGCTGCTGTCGAGGGAGAGAAGCAGTGCGCGCCCGCGGTGATCGGACTCGCCCGGGTTATCCCAGATCACATGGTCGGCTGTGCGGTGTTTACGATGAGCACATGAGATGGCCAGCGCATGGCGCGAACCGGCCCTGGCGGGTACGGGGCCTTCCGCTGCTGGTGCTGGCGTTGGTGGCCGGAGTGCTGGCGATGCACGGCCTGGCACCGGTCGCCATGACGGCGACCGCCGCGCACAGCACGCCGTCGTCCGTCCATGTCATGCCGGCCGGAGCGGGGGACTGCGCGCATCCGGACCATGGGGGCGGCGGCCATCTCGATCACGCGGACGGCACCTGCGCGGCGGCCGGTACGAGTACCGGGCCCGCACTGTCCGCCCTGGCCGGCTCGACCTTGCCCGCCGGCCTCGCCGATCCGGCGACCACACCGCAGCGGACGCCGGGGGCGGCGCCGGACGACCGGGCTCCGCCGTCCCTGAGCGAACTGCAACTCCTGCGCATATAGGCCTGCCCTGCGGCCGAGCCCGTACCACGGGCCATCGGCCACCTGCGGTATGCCCTCATCCCTCTTCTTCGCACAGGAGTCGCTTCACCATGACCTCATTCCGTCATTCCGCTCGTTGTCCCGCTCGCCCTCTCGCTCGTCATCTCGCCCGCAGGACCGCGACCGCCGTGGCCGTGGTCGGCGCCGCGCTGGCACTCGCCGCATGCGGCGGCAACGACGACGGTTCCACGGCACGCTCCGGACACTCCGGCCACGGCAACGGATCGTCCTCCTCCTCTGCCTCACCATCGGCGTCGGCACCGACGGCGGACGCGGCCCACAACGCCGCCGACACGGCATTCGCACAGGGCATGATCCCGCACCACCGGCAGGCGATCGAGATGGCCGATCTGGCCACCACCCGAGCCTCCTCGGCGGAGGTCATGACGCTCGCCTCCGAGATCAAAAAGGCACAGGACCCGGAGATCAAGACGCTGTCCGGCTGGCTCAAGGGCTGGGGCGAGCAGGTGCCGACCGACGACACGGACCACTCCGCACACACCATGTCCGGAATGATGAGCGAGGACGACATGTCCACGCTGGAGAACGCGTCCGGCGCGGCATTCGACACCGCCTTCCTCAAGCTGATGGTCAAGCACCACGAAGGCGCCGTCACCATGGCCAAGACCGAGCAGTCCCAAGGCGCCAACCGGGCCGCCAAGGACTTGGCCGGCCGCATCGTCACCTCCCAGAGCGCCGAGATCACCCGCATGAACGGGCTTCTCGACAGCTAACCGGGCGACGGCCCCGGGACCGGTGGAACGAGGTCCCGGCCGGGGGCCGGTCCCTCGGGACACTGTGGGTAAATGGCTCGGTCCCTTGTACGTGACGTCGGCCTTCATCGCCTGGTCATGGGTGGTGAAGGCCGGCTGTGCGTTCTGGGGAGGGTGTCGGTGTCGCTGCGGGGGCCCGGGTTGGGTGATGTTCCGGCGGAGACGGGGCGGGTGGCTCGGGCGGTGTGTCCAGACGGAAATACCCCTGGGGGGTATATCGTTCGGATGGGAGAACGAGAACGGCAGGATCACATCCGACGGAGGGTTTCGCCATGGACCACCACCACACGCAGGACCCGCAGACGCGCTCCGCGCACAGCGAGCAGAGTGGGCGGAGTGGGTACGGCGAGCACTCCGGCCACGGTGGTTCCAGCGGCTCGGGTGCGGGCGCCGGTTGGCGTATCGCCGCCCGGGCCACACTCCACTGCCTCACCGGCTGCGCCATCGGCGAGGTCCTGGGCATGGTGATCGGTACGGCGGCCGGCCTGTCCAACGGCGCGACCATCGCGCTGGCCATCGCCCTGGCGTTCGCCTTCGGTTACGCGCTGACCATACGAGGCGTTCTCGCCGCCGGACTGCCCGTGCGTCAGGCGCTCAAGGTCGCGCTCGCCGCGGACACCGTCTCCATCGCCGTCATGGAGATCATCGACAACACCGTGATGCTCACCGTGCCCGGCGCCATGCACGCGGGCCTGACCAGCACTCTCTTCTGGAGCGCCCTGGCCTTCTCACTCGCCGTCGCCTTCGTCCTCACCGTACCGGTCAACCGGTGGCTGATCTCCCGCGGCAAGGGCCACGCCGTTGTCCACGCCTACCACTGGCACGGAGGCGCCCGACCGGACAGGAGCTAGGGTCTTTCGTTTGGATCTGGCCGGATCAGGGAGCGCCCGCCGCGGCAGCGGCTGA
>NZ_FMDK01000336.1 GCF_900091995.1 Streptomyces sp. MnatMP-M17 | reverse complement strand
TTCCCGTACATGTCACACGCCCTCCATCTGCCCTTTTCACTCTCGGCCAACTCGGCTGCGCCGCTACGGGACTTGCGAGGAGTGCGCTTGCAGGGCAAGGCTCGTTCCTCTCCGTAGCGATACGGCTACCGGGAGCACTCAGAGTGGTCTAGAGTCAGGCTGTCTTCAACCTGCGGTAATTGCACGAGGAGCCAGGTGGTAGCCGTTGAACCGGAAAGAGCTGGACCCCGATAGGTCACCATCCGCAGCCTTTGGGCAGCGTCTCCGCAGTTTGCGGGATGAGCGCGGTTGGACACAGGATGAGTTGGCAGAGCGTATGGGGTGCTCCGGCACGCATATTTCGGCCGTCGAAACTGGTCGCCGATCTCCAACTCCCCGATTTGCGGCGGGTGCCGACAGGGTGTTCGGTACCGGCGACAGACTCGAACGCCAGAGCCGCGCCCTTCGGTATACGGCACTGTTGGAGGGCTTCCCGGAGTACGTGACGCATGAGGCGCGCGCGGCGGAGATCAGGCTCTATGAGGTCGGTGTCATGCCGGGGATACTCCAGACACCGGAGTACGCGTCGGCACTCACCGCGCGCGTGGTCGAACGGGGTGCGATCACGCCCGAGCAGGCAGACGAACGAATCGCGCTCGTAGCGCAACGCCAAGCAGCCCTTGAACGGACCCCGTCACCACTGGTGTTCGCAGTGCTGGACGAGAGCTGCCTCAGAAGACCGGTCGGCAGTCCCGCCACCATGGACGGACAGTTGGCGCGGCTGGTCGAGTTCGCCGCGCTGCCGAACACTGTGCTCCAGGTCGCCCCGTTCGATATGGGCGATCGTCGCCCACTCAGCTTGCCGCTGTACGTCCTGACAATGGAGAACCGCTCCCTCCTTTCCTATGCGGAGTCCGCGCAGCGTGGCAGGCTCGAACGGGAACGCACTTCCGTAGTCCCCCTGTTGACCGCCTACCATCAGTTGCAGGCCGAAGCACTCTCCCAAGCGGCGTCTGTGGCCATGATTGAGCAGTTACGAAAGGGCATCCCGTGACGACCGAGTCCCCCCGTTGGTTCAAGTCCTCCTACAGCGAGAACGGCGGCGCCTGCCTTGAGGTCGCCGCTAACCTCGTCGCCACGCGCGGCGTGGTTCCCGTCCGTGACTCCAAGAACCCGAGCGGCCCGGTCCTGGACATCCCCGCCGGCGCGTTCGCCTCGTTCGTAGCGGGCGTCAAGGCGGGCGAGTTCACCCGTACCCTCGGCGCGTGATCCGCGCGCCCCAGCGCTGAGCCCCGCCGTTCCTTCCCTTCGGAGCGGCGGGGCTCTTCGTCGTACCCGGGGTCACGGGCGGACGGCTCCTCGACCTGGCCCGGCAGGACCTGTAAGTTCGCCCTTTTGGCCCGCACATGCGACGTCGCGCGGCCGGTCGACGCGCCTGCTTGAACCGACACCGCCTCGCCCGCTCAGGTGATGGATGGCCACGGGCCAGCGTGCCTGTTGAGACCGGCCGCCTTTCCGGCTCAGGGTTGGCCGTCGACCAGCGACTGGGAAGGACCCACACACATGGTTTTCGTTCGCGTGCACGCAATGAAGGGCCATCTGAGTGCCACGCAGAAGGAGGAGCTCGGCGCAAAACTCATTCAAGCCGTGGCTGACGTCGAGGACCTGGTCAACAACCAGACTCACAAGGAGACCTCTTGGGTGCAGTTCTACGAGTTTGAGCCCGAGAACTGGTACGCACCGGCCAATGTCGCCGGTGCGGATCCCAACTCCCGAGTTCAACTCGACGTGATCGCGCCTCAGAAACTTCTCCCCACGCCCGAAGACACCCGTGCCATGCTGATCAAGTCCGCCGAAGCCGTGCGATCGGTGTTCGGTTCTGGTCCGCTGCCGGCGCACGGGCCGTGGGTGCACGTCTACACCATCCCGAACGATCAGTGGGGACAGGACGGCCGCGTTCCCGACTGGGAGGGCTTCCGGGCCCTCCTGCGTGCCGGCAGCCCGGAAAAAGCCGATGAGGCACTGGCCCAGATTTACGGGCCCGGGCGTCACACGGCTGCGACGTGGCGCGCCTCATAACTTGATGAGGCCGGCGACCAGGTGACGCCGTTCCGAGCGGCGGGGCTCTTCGTCGTACCCGGGGTCAGGACAGGGCGTCGATGGCCTTGACGATGAGAGCGCGCGCTTCGGCACCGTGCACAGCAAGCTCCGTGAGCCTGGTGAACGCGCGGAGGTAAATGTCCAGCTCGCTGGGCGCAGTAACGGTCACCTTCGCAGCAAGCAGTTCCACGTGGACCCGTGCGTCATCGAACACGGTGAACTGCTCAAGGGGCCATATGACCTGTTCCCGCGGCACGCCGACGGGGATGATTCCCAGCACCATGGACGGCAGCGCCATGGATGCAAGGAGGTTACCCAACTGGCCGGCCATCACTTCCGCATCGCCGATGCGGTGGTGGAGGACATGCTCTTCGATGAGCGTCGCGAAGCGGTGGTCTCCTTCGTAGACGACGCGCGAGCGTCGTATGCGGGCCTCGACCGCTTCACTCACGTCGTCGGGAGTGCCACGGAAACCGGCGATGCTGCCCATGAGGGCTGTCGCGTAGCCGGGTGTCTGGAGGAATCCGGGCACGACGTTGGAGGCGTACACGCGGAAGAGCCGCGTGCGCTCGTACAGTGGTGTGGACACTTCCTGTAGGCGCTTCATGCCGGTGCGCTGGAGTCTCTTCCACTGGACATACATGGAGTCGGCTTGCCGGTTGGCGGCGACCAGGTCCGCCGCCTGGCCGTCCGCGCCGCACGCCGTGCACCAAGCGCGGATGTCCGCGTCGGACGGTGGCGTGCGGGCGTTCTCGATCCGGGACGACTTGGCGACGGACCAGCCGCAGCGTGCTGCCAGCTCCTTGCCTGTGATCCCCGCGTCCAGGCGCAACTCCCGCAGACGTTCCGCGAGAGCTGCCCGTGCCTGATGCGCGCTGGACGATGGTGAGAGGGGCATGGGCGGGGTGGGCTACCTGATCTCGTATTCGTCGTGCGGGATGGCCCGTTCCCAGATCTTCTCGAACGCGGCGGAGCAAGCCTCGACTACCTGGGGGTCGTCGTGCAGCTCCTTGTCCAGCCAGTCCCCATTGCCGGAGAAGTGATGGACCCGCATCAACTGATCATCGAAGATCCAGAAGTCGTTCGCGGGCAGCACGAGGTCCGTGGCGAGCCGACGTGACAGCCAGCGCACCTGCTCGCCGGCCGCCACGTTGGCGTGGGTGACGTAGTGCTCCCAGCGGATGTACTCGGTCACCGGCTCCGAGACGACACGGGCGCGGCGGACGGACACTCCTCGGGCCACGGCGTCGGCGATCTGCTGGTGGAAGGGACGCCACCACGACGCTCGGTCGGCCCAGTCGACACGGTGGCCCTGCCGCCACGCCTCGAAGCGAGGGTTGGTGAAGTAGCTGTCCCGCATCTCCAGATGGACGGCCGACTGCTTGGCGCGGGCAATCAGCTCACTGAACTCCGTCGAGCTCATCGCATGCCTTCCTGATGATTGGCACCATGCGCTTGGGAATCCTGATGACCGTTTCGGTGGGCGGGATCGGCGCCTTGGCCGGGGACAGGGCGTGGCACTCGACGGTCGATTCGTCGTCGGCCGTGTAGCCCTGGATCAGCAGATCTGATGTGCCTGTGTCCACCCGTACCGTTGGGCATCCGTCCTCATCCGTGTCGGGGGTCGATGCCGACGAACTGAATCTGCATGTCGGTGAGCCTCCGTGGTCAGTCAAGTTACAGGGTTTTTCATCACGGTCATACCTCCGGGTGAAGTCGTCAAGAGGGCCTCCATGGCCGCTCGGTGTTGCGCCAAGTCGCGTGTAATTCGATGCAACTTTGCTGACTCGTCGGACCGCTTCTCCCTACCGTCGGGCACAGCGGCATTCCGGGCGCCTCGCGCCGGGCCGCGCGCGAGGTACGAGTGCGCACGGAGGCAGCCATGGGCAGACAGACGAGCACCATCAGCGCCGTACAGACCACCATCGACAAGGCCCGGGCGGTCGGCTACAGAGCGGGCACACACGAGGAATTGGACAGCCTGGCCACGGAACTCCGTGACCATGTCGCCCAGATGCTCCCCGTCGCGCGGGACCGGACGGACCGCATGTGGCGCGGGAGCCGGGTGAGCGGTCCGCCGAGGGCTCGGCTCGTTCGGGGCAGTTCTCCCCCAACGGGCAGCGGCACGCCGGGAATTTGACAGCCGACACGAGCGGAGGATCTCCGCCTTCGGGAAGGAGCTCGGCGCTCACCACTCCTCACCGGGCCTGGGCGCGGAGTCGATCAGCAGTGCCGTCTCAAGGCGCCGAAGGACGTTGCGGCACGGCGTCGCGTAGCCTCCCCGGGGAACCCAGTCCGGGGTCAGCCCCCAGTACCCGCCGGCCGCGAAGAGCGCGTGCAGAAGGTCCGCGTCGGTCTTGCTGTCTCGGCCGAAGCGACCGGGCTGGGGTCTGGTCTGCTGGTTGCTCGCCATGTCCCTCAAACTAGGGAGCCGGACCGTAGCCAGCCAGACACAAGCGATGTACTTGCGATGATGGATCGTCAGAAGTGCATCGACACAGTGCAGTTACGCGAAAACGCCCAGGTGAGTGCCGACTTCCCGCATCTCTGTGGTGAGAGTACGGCGCTTCCGCGTCACCTCTTCGAAGGTGATTGCGGCCGACGACTGGTGGCGGAACCACTCAGGGGCGATCTTGTCGAGGCGGGACAGCTCCTCCATGGCGGCGGTGGGGTCGCCTGTGCGGACTTGGGCCCGAGCAAGGTCGAGTCGGTAGCGGTTCCCGTCGTTGGTGCTGGGGCCGCCCAGTCTCTTCCAGGTCTTCTCCTGAAGGTTCTCTTCCTCGCCGGACTTGCGGACCACTGCCCGCGCATCCCCGGCAACCATGAAGTCCTCCAACTCCTTCATGGAAGCGGTGACGGGCCCGAACATCGACCAGTGGCGCAACAGATTCCGGTGCGTGGAGCCCACCGCCTTCGCGGCAGTTCCGGCCGCCCTGCGCAGCGCCTTGGCCTCCTTGGGGCGGTTGTTCCGGGCCGCGGCGGCGGCTGCCTCCATCGCCAGGCCGCCCCACGTCGCGTACTCGTCCGGCGTTGCCCCGCTGATCTTCGGTTCGACCAGATCCATCGTCGTTACGGCGGTGTCCTCCGCCTCGTCGAAGCGCTCGGTCCGCATGAGCAACCAGCACATGCCACCGACCCCGGAAGCCGCGACAAGCTGGTTACCCGCCGCTTTGGCGTCCGCAATGGCCTCCCTGACGGCCCCGTGAGCGAGGTCGTACTGCCTGATCTGTGTCAGGTACCGGCCTGCCAGTTGCAGAGCCTGAGAGCGGGCCACGAGAGCCTTCGTGCGCTCCTCGCCCGAGTCGTAGTAAGCGACCGCGTCGTTCGCGGCAAGGATGAGAGCGGGAAGGTCTGCCGCAATGCTCCGGTAACTGTCCTCGTAGTAGAGGACGGAGTTGTCGTGCGTCATACGCCGCAGCCTTGGCACATCCGGCTCGTCTCCGAGAGGAACACTCACCGAACCGAGTCCGACAGCCGGCGTCAGCGCGATGCGGAGATCACGCAAATGCATTCCGTTGGGATTGTCGTGCGCGACGGGTTCGGGAGCACCGGAGGCCATCAGCGTAGACGTCCTCACGTTCAAGGCGCGGGCGATGCCGTGCAGGGTTTCCATACGCATCCCGTCATGCCCTTGCTCGATCCTGCGGACAGGTCCGACTGAGAGCCCAGCACGGTGCGCGAGTTCCTCTTGGCTCCACCCCGCAGCGCGCCGGTACTTCCTTACGTTGTTGGCCAGTTCATCCGACATGCGCCACCGTCCTTTCTCAGTCCAGCGTACGACGATGACGGACAACTTCATCTTGACTGCGTGGCCTGCGGCGCCCATAAACGGCATCGAGAGCATCCGGATGACGAGCGAGGGGCAGCAGCCCCACCACCGCCCATCCGCTTCCCGCGAGGTGCGAGCCGCCGCAGGGATCACGCTCAGCACGGTGCGGAGCGGTTCAGTCTGCAACCGCGGCGCCTTGTTCGATCCCAGGTCAAAGGGCATCGCGGACGGCGTCGGCATTTCAGGAGTCCCGGCACAGCAGATGCCGCATGCCGTGCGGGCCGGCCTCCCGGACCACTCCGCGATCGTCCAGCAGTTTTTGCGCGGCAGGTCCGACAGCAGGCACAGCACCAACCGCCCGGCCCGCAGGCGGGGTTCGTACCGGGCGAACCGGCCCGCGATCCGGCTCATGGCCACCTCGAACGCCTCACGCCATCGGGCGGGATCTACGCTGCGGCCTGCGGCCACCGTCTCATCGTCAGTCCACACAACTCACGATGATCATCGGTGGCCGCACCCCTTCGGCGTCCCCGTCAGTCCCGCACGAGACAGAACGGGTGTCCTGCCGGATCCGCAAAGATGCGCCAACTCCGCTTTCCGCCACCCTCGTCAAGCAGTGTGGCGCCCTGATTGAGGACGTCTTCCTGGGCTCGATCCAGGTCCTTGACGCCCAGGTCAAGGTGGAACTGCTGGGGGTGAGCGGAGTCCGGCCACCGCGGCGGCTGATGGTCTTCCACGCGCTGGAAGGCCAGCACGAACCCACCGTCGGTGTGGAGCGTCGCCCAGCCGTCGCCGAGCGACCACCGCGGATCCGGCTGGTTCACTACGCCGCCGAGAAGCGACTGGTAGAACCGGGACAGCTCAACGACATCGGCGCAGTCCAACACCACACACTGCAGCTTGGCGATCACGAAGGCAGCGTCTCACGACGCCTGACAGCGCCGAGCAAGCCGGGTCTGAGTGATCCCGGCCTGCTTGCGGAGCCCTTTGAGCGTCTCGGCCAGATCGGCCTTTGACTGACCTAGCTCCTCCGGGTTAAACGTCAAGGCCCTTCACATACTCCTCAAAGGGCAGCGACTCAGCCAGCGCAATGCGCTGGTACTCGACATAGGGCTTCGCGTCGACCTTCGCTGACTGGAGTCCCAGGAACGCAGAAAGCCCCCGACGACCACCCAGCGCGGGCAGCCATCGGGGGCAGGGGTCAGAAGTGGCACGGGCAGACCCACGTCCACGGTTCGCGGCACGGTCGCCTCGGTCTGCGGGGATCCGCCGACCAGTCGATCGGCGGATTCAGGTGACGGGTCAGTTGCCGGGTTCAGTACGACTTGGGGAGGCCCAGGGACTGGTGCGACACGTAGTTCAGGATCATCTCGCGGCTGACCGGTGCGATTCGGGCCACCCGGGCGGCGGTGATCAGGGACGCCAGGCCGTATTCGTGGGTGAGGCCGTTGCCGCCCAGGGTGTGCACGGCCTGGTCCACGGCATGTACGCAGGCTTCGGCGGCGGCGTATTTGGCCATGTTGGCGGCCTCGCCCGCGGCGGTGTCGTCGCCCGCGTCGTAGAGGTGTGCGGCCTTCCGCATCATCAGGGCGGCTAGTTCGAGTTCGATGTGGGCCTGGGCGAGCGGATGTGCGATGGCCTGGTGGGCGCCTATCGGTTCCTTCCAGACCTGGCGTGTCTTGGCGTACTCGACGGCCCGGTCCACGGCGTAGCGGCCCATGCCGAGGGCGAAGGCGGCGGTCATGATGCGTTCCGGGTTGAGTCCGGCGAAGAGTTGGAGAAGTCCGGCGTCCTCGTCGCCGACCAGTGCGTCGGCGGGCAGCCGTACGTTGTCGATGACCAGCTCGAACTGCTTCTCCACGGCGGTGAGCTCCATGTCGATCGGCGAGCGGTGGAAGCCTTCCGCGTCCCGGGGCACGATGAAGAGGCAGGGCTTGAGCCGGCCGGTGCGCGCGTCCTCGGTGCGGCCGACGATCAGGGTGGCGTCGGCGATGTCGACACCGGAGATGAAGACCTTGCGCCCGTTCAGCACCCAGTCGTCGCCGTCCTTGCGGGCAGTGGTGGTGAGCCGGTGGGAGTTGGATCCCGCCTCGGGCTCGGTGATACCGAAGGCCATGGTGAGGGAGCCGTCGGAGAGGCCGGGCAGCCAGTGCCGCTTCTGTTCGTCCGTACCGAAGCGGGCGATCACCGTGCCGCAGATGGCGGGCGAGACGATCATCAGCAGCAGCGGACAGCCGGCGCTGCCCAACTCCTCCAGTACGAGCGAGAGTTCGGCGATCCCGCCGCCTCCGCCGCCGTACTCCTCCGGCAGATTGACTCCGAGATAACCGAGCTTTCCGGCCTCGCGCCAGAGGCTCTCGCGGTCGTAGCCACGGCCGTGGCGACGGCCCAGGGCGGCGACGGCGGCGCGCAGCGCGCTCCGCTCCTCGGTCTCGATCAGGAAGCTGCCGGTCATGATGGATCCTCCTGTGCGGTCCATTCGGTACGTGCGGCCTGTGCTGTGTCGGTGACCACTGCGAGCAGGGCGCCTACCTCGACCTGGCGGCCGGGCGCGGCATGGAGCGCGGTGAGCGTGCCGGAGGCGGGTGCGGTGATCCGGTGTTCCATCTTCATCGCCTCCAGCCAGATCAGCGGCTGCCCGGCGGTGACTTGGGCGCCTTCGGCGACGCCGTCCGCGATCCGTACGACGGTGCCCGGCATGGGCGCGAGCAGCGAGCCGGGCTCGGTGTGCCGGCTGGGATCGGCGAAGAGCGGCCGGGCGGTCAGGCGGTACGAGCCGGCCGCGGTGTCCACATGGACCTCGCCGCCGTACGCGGTGACCTCGAAGTGCCGTACGACGTCTTCGATTTCGAGGCTGACGCGGTGAGGTCCAGCGGCGACGACCCGTACCTCGTCGCCCTCGACGGCAAAGCCGTGCCGACCGGTCCGGTAGCGGATCTCGTGCTCGCCGTACGTCTTGCTCTGCGTGCCCGCGCCGACATTGCGCCAGCCGCCGAGCCGGGCGGGCAG
>NZ_FMDK01000742.1 GCF_900091995.1 Streptomyces sp. MnatMP-M17 | reverse complement strand
AACCTCAACCACCCACCGGCGGTCAGACGCCGAGCCGGCGCGCCACCACCCCACCCCACTCCCGCGCACACCACCCACCAGCCCGCACCCGACCACCGCCGACCCCCACCCGAACATTGGTCCATACCAGGACCTTGACGTGGCGTGAGTTCACTTCTTAAATCACGAGCGGGCCGCATGCGTGAATGCATGTCAGATACATGACAGTGCGTGCTCACGCAGCTCACGCAGCTCACGCAGCTCACGCACTGCGCGCGCCCCCGCACCCCCCACCGTCGGCAGAAGAAGGGATCGTCCCCGCGATGACCACGATCAGAGACAGGGACCGCCTGAGGAGTGTCGGTGTACGACTCCTCGCGCTGCTCGCCGTACTCCTCGGCCTGACTGCCGCTCCCGCCGCCCATGGCGCCGTTCAGAAGGCGAACGCCGCCGCGCCGTTCAATGTGCTGGCGTTCTACAACGGCACCTGGGACGACGCCCACATCAGCTTCGTACGGGAAGCCAACACCTGGTTCCCCCAGCAGGCCGCCGCCAACAACTTCTCGTACACGGCGACCAACAACTGGAACCAGCTCACAAACATCACCAAGGACCAGTACCAGGTGGTGCTCTTCCTCGACGACGCGCCGCAGACGGCCGCCCAGCGGTCGGGCTTCGAGCGGTACATGCGCAGCGGCGGGGCCTGGATGGGCTTCCATGTGTCCGCGTTCACCACCAACGCCGGCGGCTGGTCCTGGTACTACAACGACTTCCTCGGATCCGGGAACTTCCGCTCCAACACCTGGGGCCCGACCACCGCGACGCTCAAGGTGGAGGACCGTACCCACCCCACGACCACCAGCCTGCCGGCCACCTTCACCTCGTCGGTCAGCGAGTGGTACAGCTGGACCAACGACCTCAGGGCCCGGTCGAACATCAAGATCCTCTCGTCGGTCGACCCGGTGAGCTTCCCGCTCGGTACGGACCCGAACCAGTCCTGGTACAGCGGCTACTACCCGATCATGTGGACCAACACCGGCTACAAGATGATCTACGCCAACTTCGGGCACAACGCCATGAACTACAGCACGGGCCAGACGCTCTCCTCCACCTTCGGCAGCGCGACCCAGAACCGTTTCGTCCTCGACAGCCTCAAGTGGCTCGGTACGGGTGAGGGCGGCAACCCGACGCCGCCGGGACCGATCAACGAGTCCGCCTGGTACGCGCTCGTGAACGCCGGCAACAACCTGTGCGTGGACGCTCGTGCCGCGGCGACCGCGAACGGTACGGCGATCCAGCAGTACACCTGCAACAGCACGCTGGCCCAGCAGTACCAGATCCGCTCCACGGACAGCGGCTTCTCCCGTATCGGACCGCGCGCCAACGCCCAGCAGGCCGTCGATGTCACCGATGTCTCGACCGCCGACAACGCTCCGATTCAGCTCTGGAACTACACCGGCGGCCTGAACCAGCAGTGGCAGGCGGTGGCGGAGACGGCGGGCCGCTACCACTTCACGGCCCGCCACAGCGGAAAGTGCCTGAGCGCCCCGGACGGCGCGACCTCCGGCACCCAGCTGATCCAGCGCCCCTGCAACGGCTCGGCGGCCCAGTCGTTCCAGCTCATCCAGCAGCCCTGACCCACACCCGCCCACCTCTCCGGGCCCGCGCATCCCCCATCCGGGTGCGGCGCGGGCCCGGAGCGCTGACGCCACGGAGAGCCGCGGCTCGTTAGCATGAGTGGCAAGGCTTCGCCTGCGCGGCAGAGCGGCCGGGCCGCCGAGAGGCAGGAGCGAGGGACATGACGATCGCCCCCGATCACGCACGGTGTGACGCTCTCCAGGACCAAGCGATGCGCGACATCGTTGAACGGATGCAGGACAGCGTTCCCGGCAAGCTGGAGATCACGCGGGAAGGGATCGTCCACGACATGACGACCCCCGGCGGGCCCCACGAGCTGACAGCGGCCCGCGTCAGCCGAAGGCTGGAGCAGGTCATGCCGGACGGCCTGCTCGCCCACACGGGCACGCCCGATGTGGAAGACCCGCATGCGGGCGTGATGCGTCACCCGGACGTGATCGTGATCGCCGAGGCCGACATGGACACCGAGGGCTCCATCGACCCGCGCACGCTCGTCGCCGCCATCGAAGTGGTGTCCCGCTCCAACCCGGACAACGACTGGGTGAGCAAGGTGCGGGACTATCCCCTGCTCGGGATTCCGGTGTACGTGATCTTCGATCCACGCACCGGCACGGGCGCGGTCCTGTCCGACATCCACCCCACCCCGGCCGGCCCCCGGTACGCGACCCGCAAGGACTTCCTGTACGGCGAGGAGATCACGATTGCCGAGTGGACGATCTCAACCGACCGCCTGCCCCGCTACTCCTGAGGCCCGTCCTTCGGAGCGGCTGCTTCGGCATCTGGAGA
>NZ_FMDK01000339.1 GCF_900091995.1 Streptomyces sp. MnatMP-M17 | reverse complement strand
CGGCCCGCTCACGCGAGCGGGCCGCCGGGCCGGCCGCCGGGCGAGGCGAGGCGGGCGCGGAAGGCTTCCGTGTCGGGGACGAAGCAGAGCTGGGTGCCTCTGTTGCTCTCGCGGACGAAGTCGCGCAGTGCGGTGCTGGCTTCCGTGTACGAGGTGATGTCGCCCACGACGGCAAGCTTCAGGCGGTAGTTGGCGAACTTCTGGACGATGTCCCCCGCCACGCGCGTGCGCAGCCGGAAGAAGTCGTCCGTGAACCGGGCCACCGGAACCGCGACCCAGGCGGCGCCTTGGTACATCCCCTCCCCGATCACATCGGTGGCGGCGCGCTCGTCGCCCAGCGGCGGACCGTCGGACGCGCACATGAGGACGAGGGTGCCGTCGAGGTCCTGGAGTACGTCAGGCACGGACTATGTCCCTTTCGTGATTCGGTCGGCCATGTCGGCCGGTCGTGTCGGCTGGTTATTTCCGCGGGTCATTGCGGCCGGTCATTGCGGCTGCTCGATCAGGGTGTTGATGACCTTCAGCAGGTCGGCGGTGGTGTCCAGGGCGCCCAGGACGATGATTTTGAGGGTGGCCCGCTCCTCGTCGTAGACGGTCTCGACCCGCAGGCGGTCACGGCCCTGGCTGCCGTCACGGCTGAGGGCGAGGGCCATGACCGTATTGGTCAGCCGGGTCATCGCCTCGGGACTGAGGGCGTCGATCTGCACGATGGCGGACACCTCGGCATACCGCGTCCGCCGCACGGGCGGAGGCGCCGGACTCCCGGTGAACGCCTCCAAGTCCTCCCGGGCGACGCGGTACTGCTTCCCCACTCGCGTCGCCTTGAGCCGCCCGTCCCGTACATAACCCCGCACGGTCTTGACGTGCAGATCCAGCAGCCCGGCCACCTGCTCCACCGAATAGAACTCCCACACAGCACTCCCTTTCCTTCCCCAAAGTAACACCTAACGAGGATGAATAGGGAAGCAAAGGGAATGACAGGATCACCGCTCAGTTCTTCACGAGCGCCCGGCGCGGCCGGGACCGCGGCCGGTCCGGATCTGCCGCACGGCCTCAGCCGCAGGGAGCGCGAGGTGCTCTCCTGTCTCGGTGAAGGACTGTCGAATGCCCAGATCGCCGTACGCCTGACGATGGCGGAGGCTACGGTGAAGACCCATGTGAGCCGGCTGCTCGGCAAGCTCGGTCTCCGCAGCCCAGTCCAAGCGGCGGTGCTGGCCCAGGAGTTGCGAATCCGGTCCGACGAGCTGTGAAAGCCCCCCGGAAGGCCCCCGGAACAAGTTCCGGAACGCCCAGTTCCGCGGCCCGCTCCACCGCACCTTTGGTCTGGACCTATTGACGAGTGGTCCAGACCTTCCTACTCTCACCGCACACGCTGCGGTGAGCCGTCGCAGGGTGAGCAGTGCACGGACCCACCCCCGCTTTGTCCGGTACTCACCTGAGGAGCACGCTTGAACATCCAACCCGCCCTCCACAGAACGCGATTCAGATCGAAGGCTGTCGCGGGTCTGACCGCGCTGCTGCTGCCGCTCGCGGCCCTGGTCGGACTGGCCACGCCCGCGGAAGCCGCCGACTCGGCGACCGCCACCTACGCCAAGGTCTCCGACTGGGGCACGGGCTTCGAGGGCAAGTGGACGGTGAAGAACACCGGCACCACCAGCCTCAGCTCCTGGACGGTGGAGTGGGACTTCCCCTCCGGCACCGCCGTCACCTCCGGCTGGGACGCCGACATCACCGGTTCGGCCAACCACTGGACCGCCAAGAACAAGTCCTGGAACGGGACACTGGCCCCCGGCGCCTCCGTGAGCTTCGGCTTCAACGGCAGCGGTGCGGGAGCCCCGTCCAACTGCAAGCTCAACGGCGCCTCGTGCACCGGCGGACCGAGCGTCCCCGGCGACAACCCGCCCTCGGCTCCCGGCACGCCCACCGCGAGCAACATCACCAACACCGCGGTGACGCTGAGCTGGACGGCGGCCACCGACGACAAGGGCATCAAGAACTACGACGTCCTGCGGGGCGGCACGAAGGTCGCCACGGTCACCGGTACGACGTACACCGACTCCGGTCTGAGCGCGGGCACCGACTACTCGTACACCGTCCAGGCGCGTGACAGCGCCGACCAGACGGGCCCGGTCAGCGGCGCCCGCGCGGTCCGCACCACCGGTGGCGGCGGCACCGACCCGGGCCCCGGCGGCAAGGTCAAGCTCGGCTACTTCACCGAGTGGGGCGTCTACGGCCGCAACTACCACGTCAAGAACCTGGACACCTCGGGTTCGGCAGCCAAGATCACGCACATCAACTACGCCTTCGGCAATGTCACCGGCGGCAAGTGCACGATCGGTGACTCCTACGCCGACTACGAGAAGGCGTACACCGCCGACCAGAGCGTCGACGGCGTCGCCGACACCTGGGACCAGCCGCTGCGCGGCAGCTTCAACCAGCTCCGCAAGCTGAAGGCCAAGTACCCGCACATCAAGGTCCTCTGGTCCTTCGGCGGCTGGACCTGGTCCGGCGGCTTCGGCCAGGCGGCGCAGAACCCGGCGGCCTTCGCGCAGTCCTGCTACGACCTGGTGGAGGACCCGCGCTGGGCCGATGTCTTCGACGGCATCGACCTGGACTGGGAGTACCCGAACGCCTGCGGTCTGACCTGTGACACCAGCGGCCCGGCCGCGTTCAAGAACATGGCGCAGGCCATGCGCGCCAAGTTCGGCGCCAACTACCTGGTCACGGCGGCCACCACGGCGGACGCCTCGCCCGGTGGCAAGATCGAGAAGTCCGACTACGCGGGCGCTTCCCAGTACCTGAACTGGATCAACGTCATGACGTACGACTTCTTCGGCGCCTTCGCCGCGCAGGGCCCGACGGCCCCGCACTCCCCGCTCACCTCGTACCCGGGCATCCCGCAGGCGGGCTTCAACTCCGCCGACGCGATCGCCAAGTTCAAGGCGCAGGGCGTGCCGGCCAACAAGCTGCTGCTCGGTATCGGCTTCTACGGCCGCGGCTGGACCGGAGTGACCCAGGACGCGCCGGGCGGCAGCGCGACCGGCGCCGCGCCCGGTACGTACGAGGCGGGCATCGAGGACTACAAGGTCCTCAAGAACACCTGCCCGCCCACCGGCACCATCGCGGGCACCGCGTACGCCAAGTGCGGCAGCAACTGGTGGAGCTACGACACCCCGGCCACCATCGCGACCAAGACGGCCTGGGCGAAGCAGCAGGGCCTGGGCGGCGCCTTCTTCTGGGACTTCACGGGAGACACGGCGAACGGCGAGCTGGTGACCGCGGTCAAGAACGGCATCGGATAACCGCCGGAACACAGCAGTGAGCTAGAACAGCAGTGAAGGGGGCGGCGCCCGAGCGCCGCCCCCTTCACCATGTCCGTACGTACGCGCACCGGCGCAAGCCCCGGCTCAGGCCACATTCACCCGCTGCCCGGGCGGCGCCGCCTCCAGCCAGGCGAGAAAGCCCGTCAGCGCGTCGTCGCTCATGGCGAGTTCCAGCCGGACACCGCGATGCGCACAGCCGAGAATGACCGCGTCGGAGAGCAGCGCGAGCTCCTCCTCGCCCTCGGGCGCCCGGCGTGCCACCACCTCGATGGAGGAGCGCTCCAGGGTGCGGCGCGGGCGCGGAGCGTACGAGAAGACCCGGAACCAGTTGATCCGGTCGCCGTTGTAGCGGGCGACTCCGTACACCCAGCCCTTGCCCGAGAGATCGGGCTCCTCCGGCACATTCCAGCGCAGACTGCAGTCGAACGTCCCGCCGGAACGCTGGATCAGCCGCCGGCGCAGACCGAAAACGAAGAGCCCCACCGCAACCAGTACGACGACCAGTCCGCATACGAGCAGAGCGAGGACCATCAACACCGACCTCCTCGCCTCATTCAGTACCGGAACAGAAATCGCACCTGCATCGCCTCAGCCGCGACCCGGTCTGGAGAGTCCAGCCAGGGCCGCGGCTGAGGGTAGAACCGTTGTGACAGGGCTCAGCGCACCGCCACCGCACGCAGCCGGACATCGGCGCGCCGCTCGGCGGCGGCGTCCTCGTCCGACTTCGCACGTTCCAGCGCCAGCTCCGCGCGCTGGGTGTCGATCTCGTCCGCCAGCTCGGCGATCTCCGCCAGCAGCGAGAGCTTGTTGTCGGCGAACGACAGGAAGCCGCCGTGCACCGCGGCCACCACCGTTCCGCCGTCGGTCGTACGGATGGTCACCGGGCCCGACTCCAGCACACCGAGCAGCGGCTGGTGACCGGGCATGACGCCGATGTCGCCGGACGTGGTGCGCGCGACGACCAGGGTGGCCTCGCCGGACCAGACACTGCGGTCCGCGGCGACCAGCTCGACATGCAGCTCAGCAGCCAAGGGTGGCTCCTCGGGTCACCACCCGGCCGTTCGGCCGGGTGTTGGGCTTGATTCTATGGGTTGTCGTCGGGAGCGTCGGAGGGGGGCGGGAGGAACCCGCCCCCCTCCATGAACAAGGGCTCAGGAGATGCCCAGCTCCTTGGCGTTGGCCTTCAGGTCCTCGATGCCACCGCACATGAAGAACGCCTGCTCGGGGAAGTGGTCGTAGTCCCCGTCGCAGATCGCGTTGAACGCGGTGATCGACTCGTCCAGCGGCACGTCCGAACCGTCCACACCGGTGAACTGCTTGGCGGCGTGGGTGTTCTGCGACAGGAAGCGCTCGACACGGCGGGCACGGTGGACGACGAGCTTGTCCTCCTCGCCCAGCTCGTCGATACCGAGGATCGCGATGATGTCCTGGAGGTCCTTGTACTTCTGGAGGATTCCCTTGACGCGGCTGGCCGCGTCGTAGTGGTCCTGCGAGATGTAACGCGGGTCCAGGATCCGGGACGTCGAGTCCAGCGGGTCGACCGCCGGGTAGATGCCCTTCTCCGAGATCGGACGCGACAGCACGGTCGTCGCGTCGAGGTGCGCGAAGGTCGTGGCCGGGGCCGGGTCGGTCAGGTCGTCCGCGGGCACATAGATCGCCTGCATCGAGGTGATCGAGTGACCACGCGTCGAGGTGATGCGCTCCTGGAGCACACCCATCTCGTCCGCCAGCGTCGGCTGGTAGCCCACCGCGGACGGCATACGGCCGAGCAGCGTGGAGACCTCGGAACCGGCCTGCGTGAAGCGGAAGATGTTGTCGATGAAGAGCAGCACGTCCTGCTTCTGCACATCGCGGAAGTACTCCGCCATGGTCAGCGCGGAGAGCGCGACGCGCAGACGCGTGCCCGGCGGCTCGTCCATCTGACCGAAGACCAGCGCGGTCTTGTCGAGCACGCCCGACTCGGTCATCTCGTCGATCAGGTCGTTGCCCTCACGGGTGCGCTCACCGACACCGGCGAACACGGAAACACCATCGTGCAGATTGGCCACACGCATGATCATTTCCTGGATGAGGACGGTCTTGCCGACGCCCGCACCACCGAACAGACCGATCTTGCCGCCCTTGACGTACGGGGTCAGCAGGTCGACCACCTTCAGACCGGTCTCGAACATCTCGGTCTTGGACTCGAGCTGGTCGAAGGCCGGCGCCTTGCGGTGGATCGGCCAGCGCTCCGTGATCTGGGACTCGGCCTCCGGCTCGTTCAGGATCTGACCGAGGGTGTTGAACACCTTGCCCTTGGTCACATCGCCGACCGGTACGGTGATGCCATCGCCCGTGTTGACCACCGTGGCCTGGCGGACCAGACCGTCGGTGGGCTGCATCGAGATGGCGCGGACCAGTCCGTCGCCCAGGTGCTGGGCGACTTCGAGAGTCAGCGTCTTGCGCTTGCCCTCCTCCGCCGGGTCCGCGACCTCGACGTGCAGGGCGTTGTAGATGTCCGGCATCGCGTCGACGGGGAATTCCACGTCGACGACCGGGCCGATGACCCGGGCGACGCGGCCCGTGGCCGCGGCCGTCACAGCATTCTCGGTAGTCGTCGTCATTTACCTGTCACTCCCCGCGGTCGCGTCGGCCAGGGCGCTTGCGCCTCCGACGATCTCGCTGATTTCCTGGGTGATTTCGGCCTGGCGGGCCGCGTTGGCACGCCGGGAGAGGCTCTTGATGAGCTCCCCGGCGTTGTCGGTCGCCGACTTCATCGCGCGCCGGGTGGCGGCGTGCTTGGAGGCGGCGGCCTGCAACAGCGCGTTGTAGATACGGCTCTCGACATAGCGCGGCAGCAGGGCGTCGAGGACGTCCTCCGCCGACGGCTCGAAGTCGAAGAGCGGAAGGATCTCGCCCTTCGCCGCGGACTCCTCGGCCGTCTCGCCGAGGCTGAGCGGCAGCAGCCGGTGCTGTACCGGCGTCTGCGTCAGCATCGAGACGAACTCGGTGAAGACGATGTGGAGCTCGTCCACGCCGCCCTCGGCCGTGTCCTGCTGGACGGCCCCGATCAGCGGCGCCGCGATCTTCTTGGCGTCCGCGTACGTCGGATTGTCGGTGAAGCCGGTCCACGACTCCACGATCCTGCGCTCGCGGAAGCCGTAGTAGGCGACACCCTTGCGGCCGACGATGTACGTGTCGACCTCCTTGCCCTCACCACGGAGCCGCTCGGTGAGCTGGTCCGCCGCCTTGATGGCGTTCGAGGAGTAGCCGCCGGCCAGACCGCGGTCGCTCGTGATGAGCAGGACCGCGGCACGGACCGGCGTCTCCGCCTCGGTGGTCAGCGGGTGCTTGGTCGTCGATCCCGTCGCCACCGCGGTGACCGCGCGGGTCAGCTCGGTCGCGTACGGCGTGGAGGCCGCCACCTGGCGCTGCGCCTTGACGATGCGCGAGGCGGCGATCATCTCCATCGCCTTGGTGATCTTCTTGGTCGCGGTGACGGATCGGATGCGACGCTTGTAGACCCGGAGCTGGGCTCCCATGAGTCAGGTCCCTTCCGTCGTCACTTGGAGACGTTGACGGCCGGCGCGTCCTCGCCCAGGAGCCTGCCGTCCGAGGTCTCGAACTGCCGCTTGAAGGCGGCGATGGCGTCCGCGATGGACTGGAGCGTGTCGTCCGACATCTTGGCGCCCTCGGCGATGCTGGTCAGCAGCTCCTTGCGCTCACGGCGCAGGTACTCCAGCAGCTCGGTCTCGAAGCGGCGGATGTCGAGGACCGGTACGTCGTCCATCTTGCCGTTGGTGCCGGCCCAGATGGAGACGACCTGCTCCTCGATCGGGTACGGCGAGTACTGCGGCTGCTTCAGCAGCTCGACCATGCGCTTGCCGCGCTCCAGGGACGCCTTGGAGGCCGCGTCCAGGTCGGAGCCGAAGGAGGCGAACGCCTCCAGCTCACGGTACTGGGCGAGGTCCACACGCAGTCGGCCTGAAACCTGCCGCATGGCCCTGTGCTGGGCGGAGCCACCGACTCGGGAGACCGAGATACCGACGTTCAGCGCGGGCCGCTGGCCGGCGTTGAACAGGTCGGACTCCAGGAAGCACTGGCCGTCGGTGATGGAGATGACATTGGTCGGGATGAACGCCGACACGTCGTTCGCCTTCGTCTCGACGATCGGGAGGCCCGTCATCGAACCGGCGCCCAGGTCGTCGGAGAGCTTGGCGCAGCGCTCCAGCAGACGCGAGTGCAGATAGAAGACATCGCCCGGGTAGGCCTCGCGGCCCGGCGGACGGCGCAGCAGCAGGGACACGGCGCGGTAGGCGTCGGCCTGCTTCGAGAGGTCGTCGAAGATGATCAGGACATGCTTGCCCTGGTACATCCAGTGCTGGCCGATGGCCGAGCCGGTGTACGGCGCCAGGTACTTGAAGCCGGCCGGGTCGGACGCCGGGGCGGCGACGATCGTCGTGTACTCAAGGGCGCCGGCCTCCTCCAGCGCACCGCGTACGGACGCGATGGTGGAGCCCTTCTGGCCGATGGCGACGTAGATGCAGCGGACCTGCTTGTTCGTGTCGCCCGAGCGCCAGTTGTCACGCTGGTTGATGATCGTGTCGACGGCCAGCGCGGTCTTGCCGGTCTGGCGGTCGCCGATGATGAGCTGACGCTGGCCACGGCCGATCGGCACCATGGCGTCGACGGCCTTGTAGCCGGTCTGCATCGGCTCGTGGACCGACTTGCGGACCATGACGCCCGGAGCCTGAAGCTCAAGGGCGCGGCGGCCTTCGGTCTCGATCTCGCCGAGTCCGTCGATCGGGTTGCCGAGCGGGTCGACCACGCGACCCAGGTATCCCTCGCCGACGGCGACGGAGAGGACCTCGCCGGTACGGGTGACCGACTGTCCCTCCTCGATACCGCTGAACTCACCGAGGATGATCGAACCGATCTCGCGCTCCTCAAGGTTGAGGGCGAGACCGAGGGTGCCGTCCTCGAACTTCAGCAGCTCGTTCGCCATGGCCGAGGGCAGCCCCTCGACCTTCGCGATGCCGTCACCGGCAACGCTGACCGTTCCGACCTCCTCGCGCGAGGCCGCGTCCGGCTTGTACGACTGGACAAAGTTCTCCAGCGCGTCCCGGATCTCCTCCGGCCGGATCGTGAGCTCCGCCATCTGGGTTCCCTGCTCTCCTTGTTGGGCCCGAAGTTTCTTTGGGGGTCTGTCTCGGGGTCTGGGGGCGACCCCCAGGAATCTTCTGCAATCTCTGCACGGCCCAACCGGGCCGCTGGTGTTGCTCTGTTCTGTTGGCCGGCGGCAGGCCGCCCGGCGCCGGCCGCGGTCAGCCGGCCAGCCGCCGTTCCGCCTCTGCGAGACGGTCCGCGACCGTGCCGTTGATGATCTCGTCACCGACCCGCACCGAGATCCCGCCGAGGACCTCAGGGTCCACGTCCAGGTTCAGATGCATCGGGTGGCCGTACAGCTTCGCCAGTGCCGCGCCGAGGCGCCGCTTCTGGGCGTCGGTGAGCGGTACCGCCGAGGTGACGACGGCGACCATCCGGTCCCGGCGCGCCGCGGCGAGCCGGGACAGGGTCTGGAGACCCGATTCCAGGCTACGTCCCCGGGGCTGCGTCACAAGACGCGCGACCAGGCGTTCGGTGGCCGGTTCTGCCCTGCCGCCGAGCAGCTGGTTCAGCAGCGCGGTCTTGGCGGAGACCGTTGCCGACCGGTCGGTCAGCGCCGCGCGCAGCCCCGTGCTGGACTCCACGATGCGGCCGAACCGGAACAGCTCGTCCTCCACGTCGTCGAGCGTCCCGGTCCGCTGCGCGGCGGTCAGCTCGGCGAGGGCGGACAGCTCCTCGATGGAGTCGACCAGGTCGCGCGGCTGCGACCAGCGGGAGCGGACCATGCCGGAGACCAGATCGGCGGCCGGGCCGCCCACCTGGCCGCTCAGCAGCCGTCCGGCCAGCTCGGCCTTGGCCTCGCCGGGCTGCGCCGGGTCGGTCAGGACCCGGCGCAACGACACCTCGCGGTCGAGCAGCGCGGTTACAGCGGCCAGCTCCTCGGCGAGTTTCCCGGCATCGACCGACGTGCTGTCGGTCAGTGCGTCGAGACGCTCACGTGCGGCAGCCAGTGCCTCGCGGCTCGCTCCGTTCATCGCCTGGCCTCGGCCTTCTCGGCGCCGTCCTCAAGCTCGTCGAGGAAGCGGTCGATGGTGCGGCTCTGCCGGGCGTGGTCCTCCAGGGACTCACCGACGAGCTTGCCGGCCAGTTCCGTGGCGAGCTTGCCGACGTCCTGACGCAGCGCACTGGCCGCGGCCTTGCGGTCGGCCTCGATCTGGGCGTGACCGGCGGCGATGATCTCCTCACGCTGCCGCTGTCCCTCCGCCTTCATCTCCTGGATGATGACGGCGCCCTGCTCGGTCGCCTCCTGGCGGAGACGGGCGGCCTCGTGCCGGGCCTCGGCGAGCTGGGCCTTGTACTGCTCCAGCACGCTCTGGGCCTCGGTCTTGGCCTCCTCCGCCTTTTCGATGCCACCCTCGATGGCCTCGCGGCGCTCTTCCAAAACCTTGTTGATGTTCGGGAGGAGCTTCTTGGCGAGGAAGCCGAAGACGATGACGAAGGCGATAAGACCGATGACAAGCTCGGGAACCGGCGGAATGAGAGGGTTTTCCAACTCCTCAGCCGCGATATTGAGCAGTGGGCTCACATCAGTGCCTTTCGTCTAGTGGGCTGGTCGTGAGTCCGCGATCAGATGCCGTAGACGAACGGCATGACCAGACCGATGAGGGCGAGCGCCTCACAGAACGCGAAACCAAGAATCTGGTTCGTACGGATCAGACCGGCCGCCTCGGGCTGACGGGCGAGGGCCTGGGTGCCGTTACCGAAGATGATGCCGACGCCGACGCCGGGACCGATGGCGGCCAGGCCGTAGCCGATGGAGCCGAGCGAGCCGGATACGGCGGGAAAAAACTGGGG
>NZ_FMDK01000344.1 GCF_900091995.1 Streptomyces sp. MnatMP-M17 | reverse complement strand
CCGCGGGCCCCTGAGATCTCAGGGGCCCGCGGGCCGAGGCGGCGGCACGTACCTGTACGTACGGGCAGTCCTACGGATCAGTCCTGCTTCTCGCCGCTCGCAAAGCGGGAGATGACCAGCGCGACGATGATGATCGCGCCGTTGAGGAACTGGTTCCAGAGCGCGGGCACACCTCCGAGCGTCATCACATTGACCACGAGCTGAAGCGTCAGCACACCCGTCAGCGCGCCGAAGAGCGTGCCGCGCCCGCCCTTGAGGCTGATACCGCCGATGACGGCCGCGGCGAAGACCTGGAAGATCCAGCCGTTGCCCTGGGTGGCCGCGACCGAGCCGTAGTGACCGGTGTAGAGGATGCCCGCGAAGGCCGCGAGCAGCCCGCCGACGGCCAGCACGATCCAGGTGACGCGGTCCACCCGGATACCGGCCGCGCGGGCCGCCTCCGGATTGCCGCCGATGGCGTACAGCGACCGTCCGTGCCGCAGCCACGCGAGCGCCGCGCCGCCGATCGCGAACAGCGCCAGACAGATCCAGACGGCGGCCGGCGCGCCCAGCCAGTCGGTCTTGCCCAGGTACCGGAAGGACTCCGGGACATCGGTGATCGACTTGCCCTCGGTGATACCGATGTGGAGGCCGCGCAGCATGGTGAGCATGCCGAGGGTGGCGATGAAGCCGTTCACCCGCAGCTTGAGCATCAGAAAGCCGTTGACCGCGCCGATGGCCACACCGACCAGCAGACAGGCCGGGATGGCCATCCAGACCGGCAGCAGATCGAGTCCGGCGAACCGGCCCCCCTCCGAGGGCAGCACCAGCCACATGGCGATGACCGGCGCTATCCCGATCGTCGACTCCAGGGACAGGTCCATCCGGCCGCAGATCAGGATCAGCGCCTGGCCGAGGACCAGCAGGCTCAGCTCCGAGGACTGCTGGACGACGCTGATCAGATTGCTGGAGGTGAGGAAGACCGGCGAGACGATGAAGCCGATCACCATCAGCACCAGGATCACCGGCACCAGGGAGAAGTCGCTCCACCGGATGAGCTGGAGCCGGCCGCGCGGAGCCGCGCTCCCGGTCTCCTCCGCCACCGGCGGTCGTATGGTCTCCGTCATTCCCGCTCTCCCACACCTTCCATGGCGGCGACCAGTTCCCGGTCGGTCCACCCGCTTTCGAACGACGCCACCACGCGCCCGTGGAACAGGGCGAGCACCCGGTCGCACACCCGCAGATCGTCCAGCTCGTCCGAGATGATCACGGCCGCGCTGCCCTCGTCCGCCACTCTGCGCACCACGCCGAGCAGCGAGTCCTTCGACTTCACATCGACGCCCGCGGTGGGCCGCAGGGCGACCAGCGCGCTCGGGCCGCGCGCCAGGGCGCGGGCGACGACGACCTTCTGCTGATTGCCGCCGGACAGTCCAGAGACGGGCTGCTCGGGGCCCTGTGTCTTGATGTCCAGCGACTCGATCATGCCCTTGGCGAACTCCCTGGTCCGTGAGGGCAGTACGGTGCCCCACGGGCCGAGCTGATCGGTGACCGTGAGCGTGGCGTTCTCGGCGACGCTCCGGTCCAGTACGAGTCCCTGGCGGTGCCGGTCCTCGGGGATGTAGCCGATTCCGGCGTCCAGGGCGTGCGGGACGCTGCCGGGCTTGACCGGGCGCCCGCGTACGGCGATCCGTCCCGCGGTCGGCGCGCGCATCCCGACCAGGGTCTCGCCGAGCGCCGTGTTGCCGCTGGCCGCGCTCCCGGCCAGACCGAGCACCTCACCGGGCCGTACGGCGAGATCGAGCGGATCGAACTCGCCCTCCAGGGCGAGCCCTTCGACCTCCAGTACGGGCTCGGCCCCGGCGTCCGGCGCGGTCGCGCGCGCGGCGTGCCAGGCGACGGCCGTGCCCGCCGACTCGCCGGTCATCGCCGACACCAGGTCTTCCTTCGACAACTCGGCCACCGGTGCGGTCAGCACATGGCGGGCGTCGCGGTAGACGGTGACGGCGGTGCACAGTTCGTACACCTCCTGGAGATGGTGGGAGATGAAGAGGAACGCCACTCCCTGGCTCCGCAGTTCGCGGAGCTTGTCGAAGAGCCGCTGGATACCGCGGGCGTCGAGCTGCGCCGTGGGCTCGTCAAGGATGATCAGCCGGGCGCCGAAGGACAGCGCCCGTGCGATCTCGACGAACTGCCGCTGCTCGACCGGAAGATCCTTGGCGCGGGCGTTCGGATCGACATCGACTCCGTACTCCGCGAGCAGATCCTGTGCGCGTCGGCGCAGCCCACGCCAGCTGATGAACCGGCCGCCCGGTCCGGCACCGCTCCGGTCCAGACCGTAGTGGTTGAGGAACAGATTCTCCGCGACGGTCAGATCGGGCACGACCATCGACTTCTGGTACACACAGGCGACCTTGGACTGCCAGGCCGTGGTGTCGCCGAAGGCGGGCGCGGGCTCGCCGCCGAAGCTCACCCGGCCCGCGTCCGGCCTGTGCAGCCCGGTGATCACGCTGACCAGGGTGGACTTGCCCGCGCCGTTGCGTCCCACGAGCGCGTGGGACTCGCCGGGCCGTACGGTGAGCCGGACGCCGTCCAGCGCCACGGTGGGACCGAAGCGCTTGACGATGCCTTCCGCGTGTACCGCAGCCGGAGTTTCCTGCCGCTTGGAGTCCATCGCTAGCTCTTCTTCTCCAGCTGGTTGGCCCACAGCTTCGGGTCGTCCACGTTCTCCTTGGTCACGAGCGGCGCGGGAAGCTGGTCCTCGAAGCCGTTCGGGATCTTGATGATCGTGGACTCGTGGTCGGTCGGGCCCTCCTTGGGAGTCACGCCCGCGAGCGCCTGCTTGGCCCAGTACAGCGCGTAGTTGGCGTACAGGTCGGCCGGCTGGGAGACGGTGGCGTCGATCTTCCCTTCGCGGATGGCGTCCAGTTCCTCCGGGATGCCGTCGTTGGAGATGATCGTGATGTGTCCCTCGGTGCCGGGCGCCTTGAGCAGCTTCTTCTGCTCCAGCAGGGCCAGCGTCGGCTGGAGGAAGACACCGCCGGCCTGCATGTAGATGCCGTTGATGTCCGGGTGGGCTGTCAGCGTCGACTGGAGCTTGGCCGAGGCGACATCGCCCTTCCACTCGGTGGCCAGCTCGAAGACCTGGATGCCGGGGAACTTCTCGTCCATACAGGACTTGAACGCCTCGGAGCGGTCACGGCCGTTGATGGAGGACAGGTCGCCCTGGAACTCGACGACCTTGCCCTTGCCCTTGAGCTGCTCGCCCAGGTACTGGCAGGCCTTCTCGCCGTACGCGCGGTTGTCGGCCCGTACGACCATGTAGACATCGCCCTTGTCGGGACGGGTGTCCACGCTGATGACCGGGATCTTCTTCTCGCTCAGCGTCTGGAGCGTCTCGGCTATCGCGCCGGTGTCCTGCGGGGCCATGATGACGGCCTTGGCGCCCTGGTCGGTGAAGACCTGGACATTGGAGACGAGCTTTCCGATGTCGTTCTGCGAGTTGGTCAGCGAGAGCGCGTCGACCTCGCGGGCCTTGACGCCCTTCTCGATGTACTGCTGGTACGAGTTCCAGAAGTCGCTGTCGCTGCGCGGCAGATCGATACCGACCTTGCCACCGCCCGCGGCGTCGCTGCCCTGGTCACGGTTGCACCCGGCCAGGACCGTGACGGCCAGGACCACGGCGCAGGCCGAGGCACCGGTGGTACGGAGTCGGGCGAGTGGAAGTCTGTGCGGGGCGGAGCGTCCCGTGCTGTGTCGCTGCATGATTGTCCATCCTCCAGATGAGTGCGGCTCAGTTGACGGGGCGCAGGCGCAAGCCCTGCATTCCGCCGTCGACCGCGAGCGCCGTCCCCGTGACGGCGGCCGCGGCAGGGCTGGCGAGATAGGCGACGGCTGCGGCGACCTCGGCCGCGGCGACCAGCCGTCCCGTGGGCTGGCGCGCTTCGAGGGCCGCGCGTTCGGCCTCGGGGTCCGCGGCCTGGTCGAGCAGCCGGCCGACCCAAGGTGTGTCCGCGGTACCGGGATTGACGCAGTTGACCCGGATGCCCTCGCGGACATGGTCGGCCGCCATGGCCAGCGTCAGCGACAGTACGGCGCCCTTGCTGGCGCTGTAGAGGGCGCGCTGCGGCAGCCCGGCGGTGGCGGCGATGGAGCAGGTCTGGGTGATCGAGACACAGCCGGGCCGTTCTGCGGCCGAGCGGCGCAGATGCGGCAGGGCGTGCCGGGCGGTGCGGACCATCCCGAGGACATTGATGTCCAGGACGCGCCGCCACTCGTCGTCGGGATTGTCCGCGACGGTCCCGATGGCGCCGAGGCCCGCGTTGGAGACGACCGTGTGCAGCCCGCCGAACTCCGCCGCCGCGCTGTCCACGGCGGCCCGTACCGCCGCGTCGTCGGTGACGTCCGCCGTGAGCGGCAGCGTGCCCTTGGGCGCGCCCGCGCAGTCGCGGTCCAGTACGGCGACCTGGGCGCCGCGTTCCAGCAGCAGCGTGGCGATGGCCGCGCCGATGCCCGAGGCACCGCCCGTGACCAGGGCGCCGAGCCCTTCGAAGTCCCGTAGGTCGGTCATCGGTCGTTCTCCTCGGTGGTGCGGGGCTCGCCGGTGGTACGGGCCTGCCAGACGGGCCCTTCCGGATAGCGGTGCGCGGCGATCGACTCGGGCAGCATTTGGGCGGAGAAGCCCGGTGCGCCCGGCGCCTCGTAGCGTCCCGAGGTGATCACCACGGGATCGGCGAAGTGCTCGTGCAGATGGTCGACATACTCGATGATCCGGTCCTCCCAGCTTCCGGAGACGGCGACATAGTCGAACATCGAGAGATGCTGCACGAGTTCGCAGAGTCCGACACCGCCGGCGTGCGGGCAGACCGGTCTGCCGTACTTGGCCGCGAGCAGCAGGATCGCCAGATTCTCGTTGACTCCGGCGACCCGGGCCGCGTCGATCTGAACGTAGTCGACGGCCTCGGCCTGGAGAAGCTGCTTGAACATCACGCGGTTGGCGACATGCTCGCCGGTGGCCACCTTGACCGGCTGACCGGCGCGTACGGCGGCGTGGCCGAGGATGTCGTCAGGGCTGGTCGGCTCCTCGATCCAGTGCGGTTCGTACGGAGCGAGGGCCGACATCCAGCGCACCGCCTCGGCGACGTCCCAGCGCTGGTTCGCGTCGACGGCGATCCGGATACCGGGACCGACGGCGGCGCGGGCCAGCTTCATCCGCCGGATGTCGTCCTCCAGATCGGCGCCGACCTTGAGCTTGATCTGCTCGAAGCCGTCGGCGACGGCCTGCTTGGCGAGGGTGACGAGCTTGCTGTCGGAGTAGCCGAGCCAGCCGGGCGAGGTGGTGTACGCGGGATAGCCCTCGGCGCGCAGCCGGGCGGCCCGCTCCGCCCGGCCCGGCTCGACGGCGCGCAGGATGGCCAGCGCCTCGTCCGGTGTGAGGGCGTCGCTCAGATAGCGGAAGTCGACCAGGGAGACCAGCTCCTCGGGCGTCATGTCCGAGAGGAACTCCCAGACGGGCTTGCCCGCCGCCTTGGCCGCCAGGTCCCAGGCCGCGTTCACGACGGCGCCGGCCGCCATATGCATGACGCCCTTCTCCGGGCCGAGCCAGCGGAGCTGGGAGTCATGGGTCAGCTCGAAGTAGAGGGCGGCGAGATCGGCCGCCGTGTGCGGGGCCGGTCTGCCCAGTACATAGGGCCGCAGCGCCTCGATGGCGGTCGCGGTGACCTCGTTGCCACGCCCGATCGTGAAGCAGAATCCATGGCCCTCCGCGCCGCCGTCCGTACGCAGCACCAGATAGGCGGCCGAGTAGTCGGGATCCGGGTTCATGGCGTCGGAGCCGTCGAGCTGTTCCGAGGTGGGAAAACGGATGTCGTGAACCTCGAACCCCGTGACGGTCTGACTCATGCACGCTCCCTGAGAAGAACATCGGACCTCTAGTGGTCATCCGATGTATAGCGCCGTTCAGGCCAGACAGTCCAGGGTCGGAACGAAAATTACGATGACAGCTCGGATGAATCTTCCGGGAGAAGCGTCAGTTCTCCGGCCTATGCCCCGGTAAGCCGAAGTTCACCCGGGCGTACGCGGGGCTGCGGGCGGGCACCGGGAAAGCCGTAAGGTTGGTCCGTACGAAAGGGAACTTCGGAAGGAGGCACTGGGTGATCGAGCTCGAGGGGGTTCCCGAGCTGATCGACCCGGTCATGGTGGCCGCGTTCGAGGGCTGGAACGACGCGGGCGACGCAGCCTCCACAGCGGTCGCGCATCTCGACCGGGAGTGGAAGGGCGAGGTGTTCGCGGCGCTCGACGCCGAGGACTACTACGACTTCCAGGTCAACCGGCCCACGGTCTACCTGGACGGCGGCGTACGGAAGATCACCTGGCCGACCACCCGGCTCTCCGTGGTCCGGATCGGCGGCGAGAAACCTCGTGACCTGGTGCTGGTCCGCGGTATCGAGCCGTCCATGCGCTGGCGCTCGTTCTGCAACGAGCTGCTGGGCTTCGCCCATGAGCTGGGCGTGGAGATGGTGGTCATCCTGGGCGCGCTGCTCGGCGACACCCCGCACACGCGCCCGGTGCCGGTCAGCGGCGTCACCTCGGACACGGATCTGGCCAGGACGATGGATCTGGAGGAGACGCGGTACGAGGGACCGACCGGCATCGTCGGCATCCTCCAGGAGGCCTGCACACACGCGGGCGTCCCCGCGGTGAGTCTGTGGGCCGCTGTGCCGCACTATGTGTCGCAGCCGCCCAATCCGAAGGCGACGCTGGCGCTGCTGAACCGGCTGGAGGATCTGATCGGTCTGCGGATCCCGCTGGGTGAACTGGCCGAGGACGCACGGGCCTGGCAGCTCGGCGTGGACCAACTGGCCGCCGAGGACAGCGAGGTGGCGGAGTACGTCCAGTCGCTGGAGGAGGCGCGGGACACCGCGGAGCTCCCCGAGGCGTCCGGCGAGGCCATCGCCCGGGAGTTCGAGCGGTATCTGCGGCGGCGCGACGGCGGTCCCGGACAGGCCGCTCCGGGAGGCCATGCCACGGAGAGCGGTGAGGGATCCTCATATCTGCGCGATGCCTCCGGCGGGCGCGGCGGCGGCCGACCACAGCGGCCCGCGCGCGGCGGCGGTGAGCCGGGCAAGGAGTCCGAGCAGGGACCCGCCCGTCCTGAGCAGGGACCGGACAACGAGGACGGTTCCGCCGACTCCGAGGACTGAGTCCCGGCAGGACCGAGTCCCGGCGAGGCAGGCAAAAGGAAGGCAAGAAGAAGCGGGGCGGCGCCGTCGGGCGCCGCCCCGCTCCCTTTCGGCCTTCGGCCTGTACGCCTACAGCGCGACTCCCAGCAGCGCGTCGACCGCTCGGGACACCACGCCGGGCGCGCCCTCGTCCGTACCGCCGGCGGCCTCCTGGAGCGCCGCCCACCGGTCGACGGCCAAAAGCGCCGCGGGAGCGTCCAGATCGTCCGCCAGCGCCTCTCGGATCTCCTCGACGACCGCGTCCGACGGCGGTCCGTCAGGTCTCGACACCGCCGCCCGCCAGCGCGCCAGACGCGCCACGGCCTCCTGGAGCACCGTGTCGGTCCACTCCCAGTCGGAGCGGTAGTGGTGCGCGAGCAGCGCGAGACGGATCGCCGCCGGGTCCACGCCCTCACGGCGCAGCGTGGACACGAAGACGAGATTGCCCTTGGACTTGGACATCTTCTCGCCGTTGAGACCGACCATTCCGGCGTGTACGTAGGCGCGCGCGAACGGTTGCTCACCGGTCAGCACCTGGGCGTGCGAGGCGCCCATCTCATGGTGCGGGAAGGCGAGATCGCTGCCGCCGCCCTGCACGTCGAAGCCCATGCCGAGATGGTCGAGGGCGATGGCCACACACTCGATGTGCCAGCCGGGCCTGCCACGGCCCAGCGTGCCGCCGTCCCAGCTCGGCTCGCCGGGACGGGCGGCCAGCCAGAGGATCGGGTCGAGCGGATTCTTCTTGCCCGGCCGGTCGGGATCGCCGCCGCGCTCGGCCGAAAGCAGCCGCATCGCCTCGGCGTCGAGCCGGGAGACCTCGCCGAAGTGCGGATCGGCCGCCACGGAGAAGTAGACGTCGCCTTCGAGTTCGTAGGCGGCACCGGCGTCGCGCAGCCGTTCCACCAGCGGCACGATGCCCGGTATGGCCTCGACGGCGCCGATGTAGTGCTGGGGCGGCAGCATCCGCAGCGCGGTCATGTCCTCCCGGAAGAGGGCCGTCTCACGCTCCGCGAGGCCGGTCCAGTCCTCTCCGTCGCGCCGTGCCCGCTCCAGCAGCGGATCGTCGACATCCGTCACGTTCTGGACGTACTGAACCTGCCGCTTCGTGTCGAGCCACACGCGCTGGACGAGGTCGAACGCGTTGTAGGTCGCCGCGTGACCCATGTGGGTCGCGTCGTACGGGGTGATACCGCAGACGTAGATACGGGCGACGGGACCGGGCTCAAGGGTGACTCGGCCATCGGTCGAGGTGTCGTGAATCCTGAGGTCGCGGCCACTGCCGGGCAGGGCGGGGACTTCGGAAGCGGGCCAGGCATACATGCCATGAGCGTAACCGGATGGATGTTCCGCATACGAACCGGATGGGTGCTCCTGGCCGGTTGGGCACTCTTGCGCATACGGCCGGAAAGTGCTTGTGCGGTATGGCCGATACGCACCGGAGGTCGACAGGCACCCGGGGCGGCCGTCTCGTACCGGCCGGTGTCCGGTCGCGTACCGACCGGTGGCTACACGGGAGGCCAGGGGATCGCGGGCCACTGGCCCGAGGGCTGCGGATGACGGCCAGTACGGCGCAGCTCGCGGACCCGGGCCCGTACGGCATCGGTCTCGGCCGCCGTGATGAGTTCGGCCAGCCGGGTGGCGAGAGGCGCGGACTCCGCCAGGGCGTCCTCCAGACGCGCGAGCACCTCCAGCACCTCCGGAGTCAGCGGCTCGCCGGCCCAGCCCCAGAGCAGGGTGCGCAGCTTGTCGTCGACGTTGAAGGTGACGCCGTGGTCGATCCCGTACAGCCGTCCTTCCGGCGCGGGCAGCAGATGACCGCCCTTGCGGTCGCCGTTGTTGATGACCGCGTCGAGCACGGCGAGCCTGCGCAGCCGCTCGTCGTCGGCGTGCACCAGCAGCGCCGTACGGCCCTCGCCCACCTCGGCGAGCCCGACGGCCTTCCAGCCGTCGCCCGGTTCCTCGTCCTCCACCAGGGCCAGCAGCTGCTGTCCGGCCGCCTCGGCCTCGGCCTCGATCCAGAGCTGGCACATGCCCTGGCCGTACGGGCCGTCCCGGAGCACGGTCGGCGGCACCAGGGCCCAGCCGGTCGCCTCGGAGACCTCGTACGCCGCCACCTCGCGCTGGGCGAGCGTCCCGTCGGGAAAGTCCCACAGGGGCCGCTCGCCCGCGACGGGCTTGTAGACGCAGTTGGCTTCCATGCCCTCGTACGAGACGGAGCAGTAGAGAACCGCGTTGGACGCCTCACGGATGCGTCCGCGCACGGTCAGTTCGCCCTTGGTGAGCAGATCGACCACGGTCACGCTCCGCGGCGGTATCCGTTCTGGCGCGGGCATACATGTCCTTCCGGATCGAGCGGCAGGCTGCACAGCGGACACGGTGGCCGGCCCGCGTTGACAACGTCCAGGGCGCGCTTGGCGAAGGCTCTGGCCTGGGCGCCGGAGAGCCGGACGCGGAGCATCGGCGGACCGTTCTCCTCGTCCTGGAGGAGCCGCTCCTCGGCCTCGGCGAGGTCCTCCTCGGTATCGGCGTCCAGCTCGACCAGCGCCTGAGCCTCGACGATCATGCGCTGCTCGTCACCGTCCCAGGCCAGCGCCATGGTGCCGACCCGGAACTCCTCCTCCACCGGGGCGTCGAGCGGGGCCGAGTCGGAGATCTCGGGAGGCGCCATGACCGGCACCGGGGCATTGCCTCCGGTACGGCGTACCACCTCGTCCAGCAGCTCGTCGATCCGTTCGGCGAGCGCGGCCACCTGGGTCTTCTCCAGGGCGACGCTGGTGACGCGCCCGGCGCCGGAAGCCTGGAGGAAGAACGTACGGCGTCCAGGCAGCCCGACCGTGCCGGCCACGAAGCGGTCCGGCGGATCGTAGAGGAACACCTGACGGGACACGTCCTGTCTCCCTTGGAAATCGATCGTCACCGACGGGCGGTGACGGATATGGCGTGACGAATACGGACGGACAGTGGAGCGGATTGCAGAGGGCGGGATCGGGGGCCGCGGACGGCCCACCGGATCGCGCGGACGGCGCGTCCACCCTACTGCGCGGAGCGATCACGGTGCTCCCGCGCCGCCTCCTACGATCCCGCTGCCGCCGTCGGTGCCGTCCGCGGTGCTGGCGTCGGCGCTCTCGCCGGGACTCTCGCGCGGCGCCAGTCCGCCGAGGTCGCCGGTGTCACCGAGCCGGAGCAGGAACGGACGCAGACGCGTGTAGCGGATCGCCGTCACCGAGCACGGGTCCACATGGATCCGCTGGAAGAGATCCAGATGCATGCCCAGGGCGTCCGCCACGAGCGCCTTGATGATGTCGCCGTGGGAGCACATCAGGAAGACGGCGTCCTCACCGTGCTCCTCCTCGATCCGGGTGTTCCACTCCCGTACGGCCTCCACGGCACGCGTCTGCATGGCGCGCATCGACTCGCCTCCGGGGAACGCGGCGGCGGAGGGATGCTGCTGTACGACCGTCATCAGCGGCTCGTCGGCCAGCTCGGCGAGCTTGCGGCCCGACCAGTCGCCGTAGTGGCACTCGCCGATGCGGTCCTCGGTCCGCGCCTCCAGTCCCGGGCGGGCGTCGAGCAGCGGCTGAAGCGTCTCGCGGCAGCGCTGGAGCGGGCTGGTGACGACGGCGGCGAGCGGCACACCGGCCAGCCGTTCCGGCAGGGCCGCGGCCTGCGCGGCGCCGCGCTCGTCGAGGGCGACCCCCGGCGTCCAGCCGGCGAGCACTCCCGCGGTGTTGGCGGTGGACCGTCCATGACGTACGAGGATCAACGTGGCCATGCCCGCCAGGGTATGCCGCCCGGTACCGGCCGGTGCCCGCCGGGGTGAACCGGGCGGTACGGGCGGGGTACGGCCCCTACGTACGAGGCGGACCGTACGGGCACGGCGTGCGGCCGGGCGCGGGAGCGGGAAGAATGCCCGCCGTGATCGTGGACTGTGCCATTTACCGCGACGGACGCCGCACCGACGGCCCCGCCGACTTCTCCGACGCCCTCGACGAGGCGCGCGCCCAGGGCGACGCCTTTCTCTGGCTCGGGCTGCACGAACCGACACAGCACGAGTTCGACCTCGTACGTGACGAGTTCGGGCTGCATCCGCTGGCCGTCGAGGACGCGCTCCACGCGCATCAGCGGCCCAAGCTGGAGGTCTACGAGGACTCGCTGTTCATGGTCCTCAAGCCCGTGGAGTACGAGCCGGAGGGCGACACCGTCTCCACCGGCGAGCTGATGGTATTCATGGGCGACTCCTTCGTGGTGACGGTCCGCCACGGCGAGGGCGCGGCGCTCACCGCCGTACGGCAGCGGCTCGAAGCGGAGCCGGAGGTGCTCAAGCACGGCCCCACGGCGGTGCTTTACGCCGTCAGCGACGCGGTGGTGGACCACTACATCGAGGTCGCCGTGGAGCTCCAGACCGATCTGGAGGAGCTGGAGGAGGACGTCTTCTCGCCGAGCGGCGGCGACGGTGCGCCGGGCTCCTCACGCGGCACGGCGTCCGCGACGTCGACCGCGGCACGGATCTACAACTTCAAGCGACAGGTGCTGGAGTTCCGCCGGGCGAGCGGGCCGCTGGCGGCGCCGATGGCCCGGCTGGCGAGCGCGGGCGTGCCCTTCGTCCATGACCACTCGCGGCCGTTCTTCCGGGATGTCAACGACCACCTCCTGCGCGCCAACGAGCAGGTGGAAGGGCTGGACCGGCTGCTCTCGGACATCCTGTCGGCGCATCTCGCGCAGATGGGAGTGCGGCAGAACGACGACATGCGGAAGATCTCGGCCTGGGCGGCCATGGCCGCGGTGCCCACGCTGGTCGCGGGGATCTACGGTATGAACTTCTCGCACATGCCGGAGCTGCACTATGTGTGGGGCTATCCCGCCGTGATCGGCTTCATGGTGGTCGTGGTGACGGCGCTGCACCGCCAGTTCAAGCGGCGGGGCTGGCTCTAGGCGGGGCCTGTGGGGTGTGTGGGCTCTGCGGGGCCCGCGGAGTCGCGGAGTCCGTGAGGCGGGCCTGGAAGGCTAGAAGGCGGGGACCGTGGTCGCGGGGCCGCCGAGGGCGTCGCGGCGCTCCGGCATCCTGAGGCGGACCATCCGGCGCCAGCCAAGGAGCCGCTCGTACACGTACATGCCGTTGATCGCCGCGGCGAGCAGCGCGGCCTTGGGCGTGGGCCAGTCGAGGAGCCGGCCCATCCGCTCCATCACGGCGAGGCTCACCTGCCGGTAGACCTGGATCTCGGCCATCGCGCACTCCCGCAGGATCCGGTGGATCGTACAGGCGTGGCCCTGCCGGGCCAGTCCGAGCAGTTCCTCGTGGCAGTAGGCGAGATGGTTGTCCTCGTCATTGCTGATCATCCTGACGGCCTTGCCCACCTCGGGATGGTCTCCGAAGTACTTCACCAGCATCACCATCTGGTCGGCGGCCCGCTGTTCGGTGATCCGGCTGTGCGAGAGATAGATCACGATGTCCGCCTCGGTGAGCCGCTCGTCGCGGCGCAGCTTCGCATGGGTGAGCCCGATGCCACGGCGCTCCAGCAGCATGGTGTAGTCGGTCTCGCGCGGGACCTCGACCGGTTCAAGACCGCGCTTCTTCAGGAGGGCGTGGAAAATGCGCCCGTGCTTGTCCTCGTCGACTCCGTGCCGGGCGATCTTCGGGGCGAGATCCCGCATGGACTCGGGTACCAGGGCGGCGATCCGGCCGTTCTCCCATCCGCCCTGGGCCTCTCCGCTGGCCGCGATGGAACAGAAGAGCCGGAAGGAACGGTCGTCGTCCAGGATTTCCTGGAACAGGCTTCGGGCCGAGAGCATCACTGTCACCTCCATACAGACATCCGCAGAAAACGAGTCAAATGGGGTGCGGGACAACAGGCAACAGGTGCGCCGTTCGGCTGAGCCGAAAGAAGGAGCGCGAAGGCGGGCCCGGCGCGTAACCGAGCGGGGCCCGGAGGCGTTGTCGTACATGACGGCCGTGGCGGGGAAGACCCCCCGAGCCCCCACCACGGCCGCGGACTTTTCCTATCGCGCTCGGGACCGCCGCCATCGCCCGTCCGGACCAACGGGTCCGCGTCCCAGGGGCCCGGACCCGGAGCTAGGACACCAGGCCCGCGTGCTCCAGGGCGTCGGTACCGGCGCGCAGGGCGGCGAGGCGCTCGTCGAGCGTGAAGCCGGCCGGAGCGAGAGTCAGCGTGGTGACACCGGCGGCGGCATAGGCCCGCATCCGGTCGGCGATCCGCTCCACGGAACCGAGCAGGGTGGTCGAGTCGATCAGCTCGTGCGGCACGGCCGCCGCCGCGCCCTCCTTGTCGCCGGAGAGGTACTTGTCCTGGATCTCCGCGGCCTCCTTCTCATAGCCCATACGGCAGGCGAGCTGGTTGTAGAAGTTCTGCCTGCGGCTGCCCATGCCGCCCACGTACAGCGCGGTGTACGGACGGAAGATGTCGGCCAGCGCGTTGATGTCGTCGCCGAGCGCGAGAGGCACGGTCGGACAGACGTCGAAGCCGTCCATGGTCAGCCCGGCCTTCTCACGGCCCGCCCGCAGATGCCTGATCGCGGTGTCCTCAAGATGCTCGGCGGACGGGAAGATCAGCAGCGCGCCGTCGGCGATCTCGCCGGTCTGCTCCAGGTTCTTGGGACCGATCGCGGCGATGTAGAGCGGGATGTGCTCACGCTCAGGGTGCACGGTGAGCTTCAGCGGCTTGCCGGGACCGCCGGGCAGCGGCAGCGTCCAGTGCTCACCTTCGTAGGACAGCCGCTCGCGGGACATGGCCCTGCGGACGATCTCGACATACTCCCGGGTGCGGGCGAGCGGCTTGTCGAACTTCACGCCGTACCAGCCCTCGGAGACCTGAGGGCCCGAGACGCCGAGGCCGAGCCGGAACCGGCCGCCGGAGAGGGAGTCGAGGGTGGCCGCGGTCATGGCGGTCATGGCGGGCTGGCGGGCCGGGATCTGGAGGATCGCGGAGCCCACGTCGATGCTCTCCGTCTGCGCGGCGACCCAGCTCAGTACGGTCGGGGCGTCGGAGCCGTACGCCTCGGCGGCCCAGCAGACGTCATAGCCGAGCCGGTCGGCCTCCTGCGCGACCGCGAGGTTGTCGCCGTCCATCCCCGCGCCCCAGTACCCGAGGTTGATGCCGAGCCGCATGGCCACTCCCTACTACTGATGAGTAACGTCCCTGTGCCGGGGACTCTAGCGCGCCGTACGGGCTTCCGTCAGCGGCGGGTTGTCCACAGGCTCTCTCCGCGTGGGGTCCTGGCCAGTAATCTCAGCAGCCATGGAGCAGAGGCATCTCGGCCGTACCGGCCTGCGTGTGTCCAGGATCGGGCTCGGCACCCTGACCTGGGGGCGGGACACCGACGAGCACGACGCCGCCGATCAGTTGAAGGCCTTCTGGGAGGCGGGCGGGACACTGGTCGACACGGCGGATGTGTACGGCGGAGGGGAGTCCGAATATCTGCTCGGGCAGTTGATCGAGCGGCTGGTGCCGCGCCGCGATCTGATCGTCGCGACAAAGGCCGGCAGTGTGCCCGATCCGTACCGGCGCTTCGACGGATCGCGCGGGCATCTGCTCGCCGCACTCGACGCGTCACTGGAGCGGCTCGGCACGGACTATGTGGATCTGTGGCAGATACACGCCTTTGACGACGAGACACCGCTGGAGGAGACGCTGCACGCCCTGGACATCGCGGTGAGCAGCGGCCGGGCCCGGTACGCGGGAGTGTCGAACTACTGCGGCTGGCAGCTCGCCAAGGCCGCCACCTGGCAGCTTGCCGCGCCCGGGATACGGACGCGGCTGGCCAGCACACAGATGGAGTACTCCCTGTTGCAGCGCGGTGTGGAGCGTGAGGTGCTGCCGGCCGCGCTGGATCTGGGCGTCGGGCTGCTGCCCTCGTCGCCGCTGGGCCGCGGCGTGCTCACCGGCAAGTACCGGCACACCACACCGCCGGACTCACGGGGCGCCTCGGAGCAGATGGCACCGTTCGTCGAGCCGTATCTGGACGAGGCGGCGAGCCGGATCGTGGACGCGGTCGCGACGGCCGCGGACGGGCTCGCCACGACACCGCTGGAGGTGGCGCTGGCCTGGGTCAGGGACCGCCCTGGCGTGGTGGCCCCGATCATCGGAGCGCGGAACGCGCAGCAGCTCACGGCGGCGCTGTCAGTGGAGAGCCTTAGTCTTCCTGACGAGATCTGCCAGGCGCTCGACGATGTGTCGGCGCCCGTGCACCGCTATCCCGACCAGGACTGGAGCACGCTGTGAGTACGGACCGCGACATCGCTGCCACGGAGGAGGCCGACGCCATGGCCGACACAGGCGAGCTTCCCGCGGCCGAAGCGGGACCGTCCGCGGACGGTACGGACGCGGCGGGCGCCGGGGCCGGCGCGGAGATGGCCGGGGAGGCTGCCGGGGCCGACGGCACGGCGGAGACGGACGGTACGGAAGCCGACGCCGGCGGGGCTGTCGACGCAGACGGCAAGGCGGCCGAGGGCGGGGCCGAAGTGTCCGAGGCCGCGGCCGAGTTGGCGGCGCAGCGGGAATTGCGGGAGCGGATCGAGCGACGGAAGGCGGAGAAGGGCGGGCCCATCACGGCCGGTGCCAAGCTGAGCGGGCAGGCCGCCGATCTGCTCGCCGCCG
>NZ_FMDK01000778.1 GCF_900091995.1 Streptomyces sp. MnatMP-M17 | reverse complement strand
ATTGCGCTGCACCAGCCGGTCCATGCCCGCGATCCCGATCGCCGACAGCAGCGCACCGATCGTGGTCGGTATCAGACAGACCAGCAGCGCGATCAGCACGATCATCGACTGCCGCTGGCCCGCGTAGACCGCGAACGGCTGGAGAGTGACGACGGCGAGGAGGAAGACGATGGTGAGTGACGCGAGCAGGATGTTCAGCGCGATCTCGTTGGGCGTCTTCTGCCGGGCCGCGCCCTCGACCAGCTTGATCATCCGGTCGATGAAGGTCTCACCGGGCCTGGTGGTGATCCTGATGACGATCCGGTCCGAGAGGACCTTCGTCCCTCCGGTGACGGCCGAGCGGTCGCCGCCCGACTCCCGGATGACCGGCGCCGACTCACCGGTGATGGCCGATTCGTCGACGGAGGCGACTCCTTCGGCCACATCGCCGTCGCCGGGAATGATGTCGCCCGCCTCGCAGACCACCAGATCACCGATCCGCAGCTCTGTGCCGGGTACGCGCTCCTCGTCCGGGCCGATGACACGTCGGGCGACGGTGTCGGTCTTGGCCTTGCGCAGGGTGTCCGCCTGCGCCTTGCCACGGCCCTCGGCGACCGCCTCCGCCAGATTGGCGAACACCGTGGTCAGCCAGAGCCAGCCGGCGATGGCCCAGCCGAACCAGTCGGTCGGATCGAGCGCGGCGAAGACCGTGGAGAGCACGGATCCGACGAGGACCACGAACATCACGGGCGACTTCACCATCACCCGCGGATCGAGCTTGCGCACCGCCTGCGGGAAGGACTTGATCAACTGCTTGGGATCGAACAGGCCGCCGCCCACCCGCTCGCTCCCGGAGCTGTGACCGGAAGACACGGACGGGTGCGGCGCACGGGTCGGGGTGGCTGTGGACATCGTGGCCTCTTGCTTCGTACGAGTGGTCATGACGCCAGCCCTTCGGCCAGCGGGCCCAGCGCCAGCGCCGGGAAGTAGGTCAGACCGGTGACGATCACGATCGTGCCGACCAGCAGCCCGGTGAAGAGCGGCTTGTGGGTACGGAGCGTGCCCGCGGTCTCCGGGACGGGACGCTGCTCGGCGAGCGCGCCGGCCAGCGCCAGGACGAACACCATGGGCAGGAAGCGGCCGAGCAGCATGGCCAGACCGGTGGTGGTGTTGAACCACTGGGTGTCGGCGTTGAGCCCGGCGAAGGCCGAGCCGTTGTTGTTGCCGGCCGAGGTGTACGCGTACAGGATCTCGGAGAAGCCGTGCGGCCCCGAGTTGGTCATCGAGTTGCCCGGCGTGGGCAGGGCCATGGCCACGGCGGTGAAGCCGAGCACCAGCGCCGGAGTGATCAGGATGTAGCTCGCGGCGAATTTGATCTCGCGGCTGCCGAACTTCTTGCCCAGATACTCGGGCGTACGGCCGACCATCAGCCCGGCGATGAAGACCGCGATGATCGCCATGATCAGCATGCCGTAGAGCCCGGAGCCGACTCCGCCGGGCGCGATCTCGCCGAGCTGCATGCCCAGCATCGTGATACCGCCGCCGAACCCGGTGTACGAGGAGTGGAAGGAGTTGACCGCACCGGTCGAGGTGAGTGTGGTGGCCACCGCGAAGATCGACGAGCCGCCGATCCCGAAGCGGGTCTCCTTCCCCTCCATCGCACCGCCGGCGATATCGAACGCCGGTCCGTGGTGCGCGAACTCGGTCCACATCATCAGCGCGGTGAAGCCGAGCCAGATCGTCACCATCGTGGCGAGGATCGCGTAGCCCTGCTTGACGCTGCCGACCATCCGGCCGAAGGTCCTGGTCAGCGCGAACGGGATGACCAGGAGCAGAAAGATCTCGAAGAGGTTCGAGATCGGGCTGGGGTTCTCGAAGGGATGCGCGGAGTTGGCGTTGAAGTAGCCGCCGCCGTTGGTGCCCAGCTCCTTGATGGCCTCCTGCGAGGCGACCGCGCCGCCGTTCCACTGCTGGGAGCCACCCAGGAACTGGCCGACCTCATGGATCCCGGCGAAGTTCTGGATCGCGCCGCACGCGACCAGCACGATCGCGCCGATCACGGAGATGGGCAGCAGGATACGGACGGTGCCACGCACCAGGTCGGCCCAGAAGTTGCCCAGCTCACCGGTGCGGGAGCGGGCGAAGCCTCGTACCAGCGCCACCGCGACGGCCATGCCGACCGCCGCCGAGACAAAGTTCTGGACGGCCAGACCACCGGTCTGTACGACATGGCCCATGGCCTGTTCGCCGTAGTACGACTGCCAGTTGGTGTTGGAGACGAAGGACGCGGCGGTGTTGAAGGCCTGGTCCGGGTCGATCGCGGAGAAGCCGAGCGATCCGGGCAGGCCGCCCTGGACCCGTTGCAGCAGATACAGGAAGAGGACGCTCACCGCGGAGAACGCGAGGACACCGCGGAGATAGGCGGGCCAGCGCATCTCGGTGGCGGGATTGGCGCCGATGGCCTTGTAGATCCACTTCTCGGCCCTGAGATGTCCGGGCGAGCTGTAGACCCGGGCCATGTAATCACCGAGCGGGCGGTATGCCAGACCGAGCGCCACGACGAGCGCGAGCAGCTGGAGCACACCGGCGAGGACGGAGCTCATCACTCAGAACCTCTCCGGGAAGAACAGGGCGAGGACGAGGTATCCGAGCAGGGCGACGGCCACGACCAGTCCGACGATGTTCTCGGCGGTCACAGCTTCGCCACCCCCTTGGCGATGAGGGCCACCAGCGCGAAGACCGCGATCGTGGTGACGACGAAGGCCACATCGGCCATCGTGAGCTCCTAGATGAGTACGGGAAATCCGACTCCCTGAGGAAACCCGCTGATTTCGCGGACCCGGCTTCCGTTGACGGGTCCCATACGGCCGACGTCACCGGCTTGACGGAGTCCATATGGGCGCGGCCGTGCCCTGTGATCTGGCCCATATAACGGGGAAACGGCCGGTGGGCCGCACCCCACGAAGGGATGCGGCCCACCGGCCGTTCGGTCTGTCTCGG
>NZ_FMDK01001239.1 GCF_900091995.1 Streptomyces sp. MnatMP-M17 | reverse complement strand
CCCGCCCGGCCGCGGCAGCCGCCGCCGCCATCGGACGGTCGACCCGCAGTACGGGCACGCCGAGCGCCGCGCCGGTCTTCTCCGCGACCTCACCGATGGTCGAGCAGGTACAGAGCACGGCGGCCGAGCCCTCGGCGACAGCGGCGGCGACCACGGCCTCGACATCGGCCGCCACGGATTCCGAGCCCTCGGCCCGCGCCCTGGTGAGCAGGGACTCGTCGACGACATGGCGCAGGACGAGTCCCGGATGGTCCATGTCCCGCAGGGCGTCGAAGACCGGGACATGGACCGGGGAGGTATGCAGCAGAGTCAGCATGATCGCGATGCTAGGTCCTGCTCTTGCGCCGAGTCCGGCAATGTTCGTCCGACAGGACGAAGAGTGACGGAAGGGACCCGCCGGAAGGATACGAACGCCGTCAGGCGTCCACCGCGTTGCCTTCGTCCTGCGCGGCCTTCAGCAGCTCCCTCGCGCTCTCGACCACATCGTCCGGGGCCGCCGGAGCCTCCTCGGGATGGCGCTGGGCCCACCGGGCGGCGTACGGGCAGAACGGGACGACGGGCACGCCCTCACGCCCGGCCGTCGCGTACAGCTCCCGTACCAGCGCTCCCGCGATGCCCTTGCCCTCGTGCCCTTCCTCCACTCCGGTGTGCACCGCGACCAGCGCACCGGACGACTCCTCCGTGGCCTCCATCGCGAAATAGACGATGGAGCCGACGGCCCGGCCGTTCTCGTACGCCTCAAGACGGCCCTCGGACCGGTTGTCGCGGATGTCGAGATCTGACATGACGGTTGGTTCTCCCTGCTCCTGGTGGCGCGCGGCCGATTCGGCCCGCGGGTACATCGTTCCACCTTCAAGCTGTCATCCCTCGCGCTCCAGACGGCGTTTGAGGACCAGCGGCAGGACCAGCCAGCAGCACGCGAACCACACCAGTACGACCGCCGCGACGGCCCAGGCGTAGTCGGACTGCAGTGCGACGCGGAGCAGAAGGAGTACCGCGCAGACGATGGCGGCGGCGAGCAGGGCGATGCCTGTCCCGAGCAGCCGGCCTGTCATACGGACGAGCTCGGGCTTGCGGCGGTGTCCGGCCAGCATGCGGTGTACGGAGACCGGGGCGACCAGCGCGCCGGTGGCCAGCGCCCCGATCACCACGGTGACCGCATAGAGGTCCTTGTCGAACCAGCCCAGCCGCGCGAAACGCGGTGTGAAGGCGACGCTGAGCAGAAAGCCGAAGAGAATCTGCGCTCCCGTCTGCGCGACCCGTACTTCCTGGAGCATCTCGACCCACTGGCGGTCCGCCCGCTCCTCCGGCCTCTCGTGCCGCGCGAAGCCGTGGGCGCGGT
>NZ_FMDK01000349.1 GCF_900091995.1 Streptomyces sp. MnatMP-M17 | reverse complement strand
CTGGCGGTCTGGGCGGCCGTCGCGGCCGTCGCCTGGCGCTTGAGCTCGGCCAGCTCGGCCTGCGCTCCCGCGCGCGCGGCGCTCAGCCGCTGCGATGCCGTGGTGAACTCCGCCGTCGGCGGAACGAGGCCGTTGTGCTCGGAGGCCTTGAACAGCACCTTCTGCGTGGCAGCGGTGCTACAGGTGGCCGCGAGGGCGTCCTGTCCGACGGTGTACGTCGGGAAGTTCAGGCACTTGTTCGCCCCCAGGTTCTGCAGGGTGGCGCCGGCCCGGACGCTGAACTTCCACACCTGCATGGGCGTGCCGTTGCAGGTCCAGATCTGGATCTTCGTCTGGTTGGTGGCGACGTCGAGGCACTTCTGCGAGTTCACGTTCTGGAGGCTGTAGCCGTCGCCGTAGCCCCCGTAGATCCTCCACTGCTGGGCGGCCGCCGTGGAGCAGGTGACGACCTCGACAGCCGTGCCGCTCGCGGTGCCGGAACCCTGCACGCCCAGGCACTTGCCGGTCGCGCCCGGGATCTGGACGGCCATCGGGGAGGAGCCGATCCAGCCGATGCCGCCCGAGGACCAGTAGTCCTGCCAGCGGGTGATGTGGTCGGCGACCCACGAGTGGCCGAGCATCTTGCCCATCGACTCGGAGGCCACGGTCAGCGCCTGGACGGCGTTCTTGTTCGCGGTCAGGATGTCGTTGCGCTTGGCCGCCTGTGAGCCGATCTCCTGCTGCCACTCCGCCGCGGCGGTCGCGGAGACCTCGCCCAGGACCTTCTCCGGGTCCATCGGATCACGCCACGCACAGGCGGCGAACCGGGACTTGAGGTCCTCGACCGCGACCCGGTGCTCGGCGGTACCCGGCACGGGTGCCTTGTCCGGGAAACCGCCCGAGCTCAGGAAGATGCGGGCGTTGTCCGCACCGGTCGGCTCCAGGCTCCAGTCCGTCAGGTGCTCGTAGGCGTCCCGCAGGGCGAGCTGCCGGTTCCAGTCCGGCGCGGACGGACTGGGGTCGCTGCCGTACAACGGCTGTCCCAGAGCCTTGACCGCCGCGACGGTCGCCGCGTCGGCCGGCGGAGTCGCGTCCTCGTAGAAGTCGTACTCGCTCTTCCAGAACCGGTCGGCGATCCACGTCTTGAGGCCAGTCTGGGTGTGGAAGTCCTCGCCGTCGTCACCGCTGGTCCCGGGCGGCCACTGGAAGTCGGCGACGGAATTGAAGCCGCCCGGCGTCTCCAGCCCGGTTATCTTCCAGCTGTCGTGGAGATCGTTGAGCCGGTTCAGCTCAGCGTGCGCGGCATCCCGGTCCGACTCGTACGCGGTGGCGAGCGGGGTGTCCTCCCAGAAGTCCCGGTCGGCCAGCTCCCGCAGCCGCTCCGGACTCTGGTTGAGCCCGTCCTTCGCGGTGGCGGCCATGGCCGGCCCGCCCAGTCGCAGTACGTCGCTCATCAGGCACTGGTCCTGCCGCAACTGCTCGGCGGCGGTGTCCTCGTACCAGTCGTAGTCGGCGGCCGGCTCGGTCCGCGGTGCCCTGTAGTCGGCGCTCACACCCACCCCGGCCACCACGGCCATGGCGAGCAACGGCGGGAGCAGACGGCTGGTCAAGCGGGAAAGCCGATGCAAGGGTCTGGGAGACCCTGGAGGTCTGGAGCGCAATGGAGTGCCACTTCTGATCAGGGAGCCGACCGAAGGACGCGGCGGGGCCGACAGGACTCGACGGCCTCAAGCCCGCGAACCTGACGGTCGCTCAATTACGTCCGAACACAGAACAAAAGCTCGAACCTGGAGGCAGGATGGTACCCAGAGAGTGGCAGGCGTGAATAAGGAATTATTCCTCCCCGCACCGGAGTTGAGCAGATCAGGGGCGGCCCGCGCGGTGCTGCCGGGACCGGTGCTCCCCCCACGGGCTGCGCGGCCGTTGTCAGCTACGAGGCCGTCGGCCGCGACACCGTCTGGACGACCACCCGGGGGCGCGACCCCGCCTTCCGGTCCGCGGCATGGGATTCGAGGGGCATCCGGTCCGGATCCGGGTGCTGGAGCTGTTGCAGGACGGGCCGATGCCCGTACGGGATCTGCTCACGGCGACGGGGATCGAACCGTCGAGTCTCTCCCAGCAGCTCGCGGTGCTGCGCCGCTCCGGCATCGTGACGGCCACCCGTGAGGGCCCGACCGTGGTGTACGAACTGGCCGGCGGCGATGTGGCGGAGCTGATGCGGGCCGCCCGGCGGATCCTGACCGAGATGCTCGCCGGGCAGAACGAGCTGCTGGAGGAGCTGCATCTACGCGGCCGGGCCGGACACGCTCGCGTTCGCCGTCCACGACCGCCATCCTTATCAGCCCGCCCTGTACACGTCGGTCACCGGCGCCGGGAGCGGCGGGCTGGCCACCGTGGTCGAGCTCACGCTCGGCCTCGGCGGGACCGCGGTCGTACGCGGCGACGCGGACGGCCGGGGCAAGAGCATCTGGATCACCCTGCCTCTGTAGGCCCTGTCTTGCTGGCCTTGGCAATTCCGAAGGTCATCAGTTCGGCGCGAAGGCGCGAGGATGGGCCCATGACGATGAGTTCTGGATGCGTGCGACGCCCTGGGCGTGCACGATGAGCGCGCCGCTTTACCAGTTGAAGGCGGAGTTCTTCAAGACGCTGGGACACCCTGTCCGCATCCGTGTGCTGGAGCTGCTGAGCGAACGCGAGCACGCGGTCTCCGAAATGCTGCCCGAGGTCGGAGTCGAACCGTCGCATCTGTCGCAGCAACTGGCCGTCCTGCGCCGTGCCAATCTCGTCACCACACGCCGGGAGGGCTCAGCCGTCTACTACACGCTGGCCAACCCGAATGTCGCGGAGCTGCTCAAGGTGGCACGGACGATCCTGTCCGGGCTGCTGACGGGCCAGGCCGAGCTGCTGGCCGATCTGCGGGCCGCCGAACCGAACAGCGCGGCACGGCGACGCGGGATGTCATAGCCCCGGGACGCATAGCCCCCGGGACATCCCGGGATGTCGTAGCCGCAGGTGCCGCCTGCCCGAGCACGGTTGGCGCGTTGACGGCCCCTGGAGCTAGCCTTGACCACGAAGCATTCCGAGGAATGCCGCGCGGCGGTGGGGCCCGCCGTACCCGAACCGCGGTGACAGGCCGCCAACGGTCCCTACTTGCGAAGGAGCGCGCCCTGATCCGGGCGCCGGGCGAGTAGGAGAAGCATGGTGGTGCGAGTTCCCCGGAGCCGTGCGATGGAAGAGCCCGCCGATCGGTCCGGCCGTCCCGATGCCGATCCCGACGTCGATCTTTCCGTCCCCGGGCGGCGTCGGGCGCGCCCGCCGGTGCCCTGGCCGGTGGTGGCCGTCGTTGCGCTCGGCGCGATGTGCGGCGCGGCGGCCCGGTACGGCGCTTCGCTGATCTGGCCGACCGCCACGGGCGGCTTCCCCTGGACCACGTTCGCCGTCAATATCAGCGGCTGTGCGCTGATCGGTGTGTTCATGGTGGTGATCACCGAGGTCTGGACGGCGCACCGGCTGATCCGTCCGTTCGTCGGCACCGGTGTACTGGGCGGATTCACCACGTTCTCCACCTATGCGGTGGACATCGAACGTCTGGTGGATGCCGGCCGGGCCCGTACGGGGATGGCCTATCTGGGACTGACGCTGCTCGCGGCTCTCGCGGCGGTGTGGGCCGCGGTGTGGGTGACACGCCGCGTCGTGGCGTGGAGGCAGGCATGACGAAGCTGGCGGGCACGGCCCTGCGGATGACCATCCTCGTCGGGGAATCGGATCTCTGGCACCACCGGCCTCTCTATACGGAGATCGTGCACCGGGCGCATGCGGCGGGGCTGGCGGGAGCGAGCGTCTTCCGCGGCGTCGAAGGGTACGGCGCGTCGTCGCTGATCCATACGCAGCGGCTGCTGTCGCTGAGCGAGGATCTGCCGATGGCGGTGGTGATCGTGGACGCCGGGGAGAAGATCCGGGCGTTTCTGCCGCAGCTCGACGAGCTGATCGGGGAGGGACTGGTCGTGCTCGACGAGTGCGAGGTCATCCGGTACACGGAACGTGAGGAGGACCGGTGAACTGGCTTCTGGTCCTGGCCGGGGCAGCGGTCGGCGGACCGTTGCGGTATCTGACGGACCGGGCGGTGCAGGCCCGGCACGACACCGTCTTCCCATGGGGGACGTTCACGGTCAATGTGGTGGGATGTCTGGTCCTCGGGCTGCTGACGGGCGCCGTCGCGGCGGGAGCGGCGTCCTCCTCGGTGCGGTTGCTCATCGGGACAGGGCTCTGCGGGGCACTCACGACATACTCCACGTTCAGTTACGAGACGCTGCGGCTGGCCGAGGACGGCGCCAAGTTCTACGCGGCTGCCAATGTCATCGCGAGCGTGATTGCCGGGCTCGGCGCGGCCTTCGTGGGTACCGCCGTCGCCGGGGCGCTGTGGGCATGAGCCGCCGTACGGGACGGGCCCACGAGGGGCCACGGGTCCGGCCAAGGGCAGGCTGCCGTGACCGGCCCGGGGAACGGACCGGCCAAGGCTTCGACGGAGCGCCGGCTCACTTCGTACCGGCCTTTGCCTTCTCTTTCCCGTACAGCGCCTCGCGGAGCGTCTTGGTGGTCTCCGCGACGGCCGCCTTGTCGGCGTCGGTGCCCGCCAGGGCGTTGAGCATCATGAAGTCGTGGGTGATGGCCGCGAAGTGACGGTTGGTCACCGGGACTCCCGCGCTGCGCAGCTTGTCCGCGTAGGCGTTGGCGCCGTCCAGCAGGACGTCGGAGTCGGTGATCACCAACGTCTTGGGCAGCCCGCGGAGTTGCTCGACGGTGGCGAGCAGCGGCGAGGCGAGCGGCTGGTTGCGGACCGCGTGGTCCGGGGCGTACGCGTCCCAGAACCACTCCATCGCCCGGCGGGTGAGCCAGCAGCCGTCCGCGAACCGGTTGTACGACGGCGTGTCGAAGCGCGCGTCGACGACCGGGTACAGCAGGACCTGCTGGCGGAAGCTCGGCCCGCCGCGCTGCTTGGCCATCAGGGTGACGGCGGCGGTCATGTTGCCTCCCACGGAGTCACCGGCGATGGCGAGCCGGGAGGAGTCGACGCCGATCTCGCCGCCGTGTTCTGCGACCCACTTGGCGACGGTGTACGCCTGCTCGATCGGCACGGGGAACTGTGCCTCCGGGGACGGCGTGTAGTTGACGAAGATCACCGAGGCGCGGGCGCCGTTGGCGATCTGGCGTACGAGCCGGTCATGGGTCTGCGCGTTGCCCAGGATCCAGCCACCGCCGTGGAGATAGACGATGCCGGGCAGCGGGCCCGTGATTCCGGGCGGCCGGACGACGCGGATGGAGACGGGCCCGGTCGGACCACCGGGTACGGTCCGCTCACTGATCTCCGCGGGCAGTTTGTCGACGGGGCCCGACTGGAGTTTGTCGAGCACCTCGCGCGCCGCCGCGTACGAGAGGTCGTACAGAGGCGTCCCGTCCTCGGCGGCGAGCTGGTTCAGAAACTCCTGGGCCTGCTTCTCCAGCTTCACCGGCGGATTGCCGCAGGGCGCGTACGGGTAGTCGGGCGTGGCCTGGGCCACGGCGGGGCCGGGCTGACCGGCCTGGGGAGCCGACGGGAGAGCCGACGGAGCGGCACAGCCGCTGAGAGCGGCTGGCGCCGCGGGGC
>NZ_FMDK01001061.1 GCF_900091995.1 Streptomyces sp. MnatMP-M17 | reverse complement strand
CGGGTGGAGGTGTCGGGGGTGAGGGCTGCGGCCAGTTCGGTGGCCAGGGCGTGAGGGGTGGCGGCGAAGCGGGCCGCCGAGGTGAAGACCTCGCGCAGGACAGGCAGGTCGCGGACCACCACGGGGACTCCGGCGGCCAGGGCTTCCATCGCGGCGAGGCCGAAGCCCTCCTTGAGGGAAGGGAACGCGAAGGCGCTCGCGGCGGCGATCAGTGGCGGGAGGTCGTCCTCGGCGACCTGGCCCAGGACGACCGGTTCGACTCCGAGTTCCGTGGCGCGCGTCTCCCAGCGGGCGCGGTAGTCGCGGTAGTCGAAGAGTGTCTCGCCGCCCGCGATCACCAGCCGTACGTCCGGATGGTCGGCGCACAGCAGCGCGTACGCCTCCAGGAGGTCCAGTGAGCCCTTGCGCGGTTCGATCCCGCCGACGGTGAGCACATAGCGGCCGAGGCGGGAGCGCCAGGCTTCGCGGGCCGCCGGATCGCTGCCGGCGAAGCGTTCGTACGCCACGCCGTTGGGGATGACCTCCGCCTTCAGGCCCCAGCCCTCGGCCAGTTCGTCCGCGACCGACCGCGAGACACAGATATGGGCGTACGGCTCGACGATGGCCCGTTCATGGCAGGCGGCGAGTTCGGGCGTGGTGAACTGGTCGAGATGGTGGACGGTGCGGACACAGCGGTCCACCGCGTTCGCGCTGATGCAGTCCTGGGCGTGGACGATGTCGTACGGCGACGGGTCGAAGGCCTCGCGCAGCGTCGCGATGGAGCGCAGGATGCGCTCACCTACGGTCTCGTCCGCGGGCCCTTCCGGGAACGGCACGATCCGTACGCGTACGCCTGGATCGACCGCACGGAAGAAACCCGAGTCGCCGCCCCGGCCCAGCGACCAGACGGTCACGTCCGCTCCGGCCGCCGCCAGTGCCTCCGCGAGCGCCAGCGTGTGTACGACGCCGCCGCGCGGCTTGGTGGAGTAGCTGAGCAGGGCAATCTTCATGTGGGGATCTCCGAGACCTCCAGGTCGGCGGAGGGCCCGTGCTCCGTCGCGTACGGTTCCGGCGCGCTTGCGTGCTGTTCCGGGACGCTTGCGCGCCGTTCCGAGGAGCCGCTCGCCGGCCCCGTCACCCGGTACGCCGACGGGCGGCGCTCGTCCAGGTGGCGCAGTACTCGGCGGGCGCGGTCGATCTCGGTCGCCACGTCCACCTCCGCCACGGCCAGGCCCGCCTTGGCCCAGGTCCGGGCGAGGATGTCGCCGCCCGGGCCCACGACCTTGGACTGGCCGAGGAAGCGCATGCCGCCCATGGCGCCGGTCTGGTTGGAGGAGGCGAGGACGACCTGGTTCTCGGCGGCGCGCGCCTGGTCGTACAGGTCGAAGAGCTTGGCCTGGCGGTCCTGGGCCATGCGCGGCGCGCGGTTGGTGATGCTGGTGGGCCAGGCGGAGAGACAGGCGAGGATCTCGGCGCCGTCCAGGGCCAGCGAGCGGGCGGACTCGGGAAACGTCTTGTCGTAGTCGATCATCATGCCGATCCGGCCCACCGGAGTGTCGAACGCGGCGAAACGGTCGCCCGGCGCGTACGCGGCGACCTCGCCGGCCGGCAGGTGCACCTTGCGGTGGCGGCCGAGGACGCCGTCGCCGCTGACGCACACGGCCGCGTTGTAGCGCTCGCCGCCCCCGTCCTCGCAGTAGCCCACGCACACCACCATCTCGGCGGCGAGCCGCGCGACCCGGAGGATCAGCGGATCGTCCGGCTTCAGGGCCGGCGGGAGCGCCTCGGGATCGGGATGGCGCAGATCGGCCAGATAGCCCCCGAGCGCGGCGTCGGGCAGGACGAGCAGCCCGGCGCCCGAGCGGCGCGCGTCATCGATGAGCTTGGCGATACGGGTGAGATCGAACTCCAGGTCACGGCCGAAGTGGGCGGCGGCGGCCGCGATCCGGACTGTGGTCATCGTTCGTTCACCGCTCCCGCGTTCATGCGCCGGCCGCTTCTGCGTATGTGTACGTCTCCGGACGCCGGTCGCGCAGATGGCCCATGGAGCGGCGAGCGGTCTCCAGGGCCTGGGCGACGTCGAGTTCGGCGATCGCCAGGCCGGCTCCGACACCGGTGTCGGCGAGGATCTCGCCGCCGGGATCGACGACCTTGGCGCTGCCGACGAAGCGTAGCGACCCGAAGGTACCCGACTGGTTCGAGGAGACCCATACGATCTGGTTCTCCAGGGCGCGGGCCCGGTCGAAGAGGTCGAACCGGCGCTTCCAGCGGTCGTTCACCAGATCGGGAGCGGCATTGGTGCGCGAGCCCGGCCAGGCGGAGACGACCACACCGATCTCGGCGCCGTCCAGGGCCAGCGCGCGGGCGGACTCCGGGAAGGCCTTGTCGTAGCAGATCATCATGCCGATCCGGCCGACCGGTGTGTCGAAGGCGTGGAAGCGGTGGCCGGAGGCGTAGCTGGCGTCCTCGCTCAGCGGCTGGTGGACCTTGCGGTGATTGCCCAGTACGCCGTCGCCGTTGACGCAGACCACGCTGTTGTAGCGCCGTCCGTCCGCACCCGCCTCGCAGTAACCGGCGACGACGGTCAACTCGCCCGCCAGCGCGGCCAGTCGGCGGATCTCCGGGCCGTCGAGAGCGAGCGCGGGCGGGCCCGCGTCGAGCTCGGTGCCGACGTCGGTGCCGCTCTCAGCAGCGGCGCCGGCTTCGCTTTCCAGGCTGAGCAGATAGCCGCCCAGACACGCCTCCGGCAGGGCGAGCAGCCGTACGCCCTCGGCGCGGGCCTCCTTGATCAGCCGTTCTGCGACGGCGAAGTCCTCCTCCAGATCGCGGCCGAACTCGGCGGCGACGGCCGCCATACGGAGCGTGCTCATGCGGTCCCCATTCCGGTCACCGGGCCGGCGACCGCGTCTGTGATCTCTCCGTCGGGCCAGCGCAGCCCCACGCCTTGTCCTGCGGTCAGCTCGCCGCACACGGCGCCCGTGGCGGGCCCGGCGGGCAGCGGTGCCGCGCCCGGTCCGTCCGTGGTGAGCATCGCGAAGCCCGGGAAGCAGGTGAGCCAGTCGCCCATGGCCGCGGCCCGCGGGCGCGGTACGG
>NZ_FMDK01000747.1 GCF_900091995.1 Streptomyces sp. MnatMP-M17 | reverse complement strand
CCGACCCGTACCCCTGGCTTGTCGGCCCCGCCGAGCCGCTTGGCGGCACCTCCGGCGAGCACGATGGCGTCATACGAGGTCATGGCTGAAGTATGAGCCGCGATCACCCGTTCGAAGCTCTTGGCCTCTGTACGAAGGCCGAAGTTCTTCGCCTTTTCGGCGCGTGCCCGCGCCCGCCGCCCGGAATGTCCCGCTACAGCGTGCGCAGCAGCATCGCCGGCTGTTCGACGCAGTCCGCCACATAGCGCAGGAAGCCGCCCGCCGTACCGCCGTCGCAGACCCGGTGGTCGAAGGTGAGCGAGAGCTGCACCACCTGACGTACGGCCAGCTCTCCCTGGTGAACCCAGGGCTTGGGCACGATCCGGCCGACGCCGAGCATGGCCGCCTCCGGGTGGTTGATGATCGGCGTGGAACCGTCGACGCCGAACACGCCGTAATTGTTGAGCGTGAAGGTCCCGCCGGTCAGATCGGCCGGAGTCAGCGTGCCCGCCCGGCCCGCCTCCGTCAGCCGCGCGAACTCGGCGCTCAGCGATTCGGCGGAGCGCGTGTGCGCGTCCCGTACGACGGGGACGACCAGCCCTCGGTCGGTCTGGGCGGCGAAGCCGAGATGCACCGCGGGCAGGCGCACGATCTCCCGGGCGGCCATGTCCACGGTGGAATTCAGCTCGGGATGGCGGGCGAGGGCCGCCGTACAGATCCGGCCCAGCAGCGCGAGCAGCGAGATCTTCGGGCCTCCGGCCGCGTTCATCGCCGTACGGGCCGCCATCAGCTCCGTGGCGTCCGCGTCCACCCAGCAGGTCGCGTCCGGAATCTCGTGCCGGCTGCGGCTGAGCTTGTCCGCGACCACGCCCCGGACTCCGCGCAGCGGCACCCGGACCGCTCCGTCCTGGGCGGTCACGGGCGAGGGCCGGGACGCGGCCACCGGAGCGGCCGTCACGGGCGACCCCTGCGGCTGCGCCCGGAAGTGCGGCTGGAGCTGTGGCTGTGCCTGAAGCTGTGGCTGTGGCTGTGGCTGTGGCTGTGTGACACCGTGCCGGATCGCCTGCTCGACATCGGACCGCAGGATCAGTCCGTCCCGTCCCGAGCCCGTCAGCGCCCGCAGATCGACGCCATGCTCACGGGCCAGC
>NZ_FMDK01000873.1 GCF_900091995.1 Streptomyces sp. MnatMP-M17 | reverse complement strand
CCCGGCAGAAGAGCGGCGGCCAGGCCCGTCACAACGCCCGCCACACCAAGGCGGCGCGCGTCAGACGCCATCGGCTGCCCATGCGCTATCTGCTCCCGTCGCTCATCCTCGTCGCGCTGTTCGCGATGCTGATGCTGCGGGGTTATGTGCACAGCGAGATCCTCGCCGACCACCGCGTACGCGAGTCGGTCGACGCCGATCAGGTGCCCGAGCGGATCCTCAAGGGCGGCCCGGTCATCGACGCCCGCGGCGCCGCTCCTCCCCGAGCGCTGAACATCCCGGACCACAGGCTCGTCCTCACCTTCGACGACGGCCCGGACCCGGTGTGGACTCCCAAGGTCCTCGACAAACTGAAGGAGTACGACGCCCACGGCGTCTTCTTCGTCACCGGCACGATGGCCTCGCGCTATCCGGCGCTGGTGAAGCGGATGGTGGACGAGGGCCATGAGATCGGCCTGCACACCTTCAACCATCCCGACCTCTCCTTCCAGACGAAGTCGCGGATCGAATGGGAGCTCTCCCAGAACCAGCTCGCGCTCGCCGGCGCGGCCGACATCCGCACCTCGCTCTTCCGGCCGCCGTACTCCTCGTTCTCTTCCGCCATGGACAACAAGTCCTGGCCGGTCGCCGAGTACATCGGCAGCCTCGGCTACATCACCGTCCTCGACAGCACCGACAGTGAGGACTGGAAGCGTCCCGGCGCCGATGTGATCAGCCGTAAAGCCACGCCGAAGGGCGGCAAGGGCGCGATCGTGCTGATGCACGACTCCGGTGGCGACCGCTCGCAGACCGTCGAGGCGCTCGGGCACTTCCTGCCGAAGATGCAGGAGCGCGGATACGAGTTCACCACCGTCACCGAGGCCCTCGGCGCGCCCAGCGCCCATACGCAGGTCACGGGCATGGCCCTGTGGAAGGGCAAGGCCTGGGTCGCCGCCGTCGCCCTCTCGGACGACATCACCGGTGTGCTGGTCGTCGGGCTCTCCGTGATCGGTGTGCTGGTCTTCGCACGGTTCGGTCTGATGCTGGTGCTCTCCTTCGCGCACGCGCGCCGGGTGCGCCGCCGCGGCTTCACCTGGGGGCAGCCCGTCACCGAACCGGTGACCGTGCTGGTGCCCGCGTACAACGAACGCGAGTGCATAGCCAATACGGTGCGCTCGCTGATGGAGAGCGACCACCCCGTCGAGGTCATCGTCATCGACGACGGCTCGACCGACGGGACCGCGGACATCGTCGAGGCGCTCTGGCTGCCCAATGTCCATGTCGTACGCCAGGTGAACTCCGGCAAGCCCGCCGCCCTCAACAACGGCATCGCGCACGCCACCCACGATCTGATCGTGATGATGGACGGCGACACCGTCTTCGAGCCGTCCACCGTCCGCGAACTGGTCCAGCCCTTCGGCGATCCGCGCGTCGGCGCCGTCGCGGGCAACGCCAAGGTCGGCAACCGCGACAGTCTCATCGGCGCCTGGCAGCACATCGAGTATGTGATGGGCTTCAACCTCGACCGCCGTATGTACGACATGCTGCGCTGCATGCCCACCATCCCGGGCGCGGTCGGCGCCTTCCGGCGCGAGGCGCTGGAGCGGGTCGGCGGGATGAGCGAGGACACCCTCGCCGAGGACACCGACATCACCATGGCCATGCACCGCGACGGCTGGCGTGTGGTCTACGCCGAGCGCGCCCGTGCCTGGACCGAGGCGCCGGAGTCGGTGCAGCAGCTCTGGTCGCAGCGGTACCGCTGGAGTTACGGCACGATGCAGGCGATCTGGAAGCACCGCCGCGCCCTGTTCGAGCGCGGTCCCTCCGGGCGCTTCGGCCGCGTCGGACTGCCGCTGGTCTCGCTCTTCATGGTGCTGGCACCGCTCCTGGCGCCGCTGATCGATGTGTTCCTGCTGTACGGCCTGGTCTTCGGCCCCACCCAGAAGACCGTCGTGGCCTGGCTCGGCGTACTGCTCATCCAGGCCGTCTGTGCCGCGTACGCCTTCCGGCTCGACCGGGAACGGATGACCCATCTGATCTCGCTGCCTCTCCAGCAGATCCTCTACCGGCAGCTCATGTATGTGGTGCTGCTCCAGTCCTGGATCACCGCGCTCACCGGTGGCCGGCTGCGGTGGCAGAAGCTGCGCCGTACCGGAGTGGTGGAGGCGCCGGGCTCGATCCCGGGCCCGCGTGGGCGTGGTGCCGATCGGAGGCCCGTCGCGTGAACGCTCATTCCGTCGGTACCCGAGCCCATGCGCGCGATCAGGCCGTCCCGGCGGCCGGCGGGCGGGACCGCTATCTGGACCTGCTGCGGGCGGTCGCGCTCGTCAGAGTCGTCGTGTTCCATGTCTTCGGCTGGGCCTGGCTGACGATCCTCTTCCCGTCCATGGGCGTGATGTTCGCGCTCGCCGGATCCCTGATGGCCCGGTCCCTGTCGCAGCGGCCTCCGTGGAGCGTCATCCGCGGCAGGCTGCGCCGGCTGCTCCCGCCGGTGTGGGCGTTCGCGCTGGTCGTCGTACCGCTGATGTTCGTGCTGGGCTGGCGGCCGGCCAGGGAGGAGGGACTGTGGTGGTTCCTCAGACTGGCCAACTACATCGTGCCGTTCGGCGCTCCGCCGTACCCGTACGAGAACGGTTCGCCGAGCGGTCTGCTGGAGGAGACCTGGGCCGAGCAGGCGGCCGGTCCGCTCTGGTACATCCGCGCCTATCTCTGGTTCGTCCTCGCCTCGCCGCTGCTGCTGTGGGCGTTCCGCAAGGTGCCCTGGGCAACGCTGCTCCTCCCGGTCGCGCTCACCGCTGTCCTCGGCTCGGGCCTGGTGGAGATTCCCGGCGAGACCGGTGAGGCACTCTCCGACTTCGCGGTCTACGGCGCCTGCTGGGTCCTCGGCTTCGCCCACAACGACGGAGCGTTCCGTAAGGTCCCGCGCTACATCACGGTCTCGCTGGCCGCCTTCACCATGGCCTTCGCCCTGTGGTGGGCCTCGGGCCATCTCACCGATGAGGGCTGGAACCTGGACGAGATCCCGCTCGCCCAGGCGATGTGGTCGCTGGGCTTCTGCGCGATCCTGCTCCAGTACTCACCGTCGTGGCGGGAGCTCCCGGGCAGGCTCGGGCAGTTCGACACGGTGATCACGCTCGCCAACAACCGTGCCGTGACGATCTATCTCTGGCACAACCTGCTGATCATGGCGACGGTCCCGCTCATCGACCAGCTCTGGAACATCCCGGGGATCGACGCGTACTCCGCCGAGCTGGACTCCGCGTACACGGCCCTGGTCCTGGTCTGGCCGCTGATCGCCCTGATGATCCTGGCGATCGGCTGGGTCGAGGACGTGGCGGCGAAACGCGCGCCACGGCTGTGGCCGAACGGAGCGAAGGAGGCCCGGGAGCGCGCGGCCCGGGACTGATGTCCGCGGCCCGTGTACAGCTCCCGGCTGTCCGGGGTGGGCCGATGATTCGCCCTGTGTTCACCGTCCCAACATCCTGAGCTCATCAACTGTCGACAGCATCGCCGTACTCGACCGGCCGTTCCGTTGGAAGTCTCCCGAGGAGCACGTGTGAAGATCCTCCGCAAGATCTCGTCAAGTGTGAGTGCCACCGGGAAGCCGGGGTCCGGTCGGCCGGCCGCGGCGCTCGGGACCCGGATACGGGATCTCGACGAGGCGAACCGGCGGACCGCGAAGGAGGCCGTGCGGGTCCGGCCGACCACGACCACCGAGATCCTCAACACCCACCGCAAGGCGTTTCCCTACCAGGGATGGGTGGAGATCGACTCCGGCTTCTGTCCTCCGTTCGTCATGTTCTGCGCGAACGACGAGGCCGTGGCCCTCGACACCGTCTGGAACGGCCGCTTCGGCTACGAGATGGGCAGCCTGTACCACTGGAGCCGGCTGGCCGCCGCCAGCCGTACGGTGCTCGACGTCGGCGCGCACGTCGGCTACTACGCGATGATCGCGGCCCTCTCCAGCCCCAAGGCCACCGTGCACGCCTTCGAGCCGGTGCCTCCGATCCACGCCAGGCTGGCGATCAACCACCGGGCGAACGGTCTCAAGAATCTTGTGCTGCACCAGAAGGGCGTCTCGGACGAAGGCGGCCGGGCGGACATCAACATCCGCTTCCCGCTGGCGAATCTGCTCTCCACCGGCTCCTCGCTGGAGGAGTTCGCCAAGCCGCTGGCCAGCGCGTTCACCGCGCGTATCCAGCTCGTCACGCTGGACGAGACGCTCGGGGACACATCCGTCGACCTGATCAAGATCGACGTCGAAGGGCACGAGCCCAGCGTCCTGGAGGGAGCGCAGCAGCTCATCAAGCGCGACCGGCCCGTCATCATTCTCGAAGCCCTGGCGTCGACGCCGATGGACGAACTCACCGGGCCTTTCGCGGATCTCGACTACACGTTCCGCTGGATCTCGGAGGAGGACCAGCGGCTCGTCCCGATCGCCGAGGGACGTCCCGGCAAGAGCCGGAATCTGATCTTCGCGCCGCGGGAGAACGAGTACGCCTGACGGTCCGGGCGCGCTCGGGCCCGCCCGTACCCGGGTCCGGCCGTAGCCGGGCGGTATACCTTCGCCGGGCGCGGGCAGAGGTGGGCCGTGGGAGCCCGGTCGTTCGTTACAGCGCGGAAATGCCCGTGAACCGGGCCCGTCACGCGCCGTTGACAGTCTCGGTCGCCCGGCGACCGGGAGGAGCGGCATGGACGGCCGACGGTACGGCCCTCTCGCGGGATTCACGATCGGCGTCACGGCCGCCCGGCGCGCCGGTGAACTGGGCGCGCTGCTGCGGCGGTACGGCGGTTCCGTCGTCCACGCGCCCGCGCTGCGGATCGTGCGGCCCGCCGACGACACCGAACTCCTCGCCGTCACCAAGGAATTGATCGACGGCGTCCCCGATGTGGTCGTGGCGACGACGGCGATCGGCTTCCGCGGCTGGATCGAGGCGGCGGACGGCTGGGGCCACGGCGAGGAGCTGCTGGCCTGTCTGCGCGCGGTCGAACTGCTCGCCCGCGGGCCCAAGGTGAGAGGTGCCATCAGGGCCGCCGGGCTGGCGGAGGCCTGGTCGCCCGGCGCCGAGTCGATGGCCGAGGTGCTCGACCGGCTGCTCCGCGAGGGCGTCGAGGGCCGGCGGATCGCGCTGCAACTGCACGGCGAGCCGCTGCCCGGATTCGTGGAGTCGCTACGGGCCGGCGGCGCCGAGGTCGTCGTCGTACCGGTCCACCGCTGGATGCCGCCGGAGGATCTCGCACCGGTCGACCGGCTCATCGACGCGACCGTCGCCCGCGCCCTGGACGCCGTCACCTTCACCAGCGCGCCGGCCGCCGCCTCGCTGCTGTCGCGCGCCGGCGAGCGCGGCCGGCTGGCCGCGTTGC
>NZ_FMDK01000352.1 GCF_900091995.1 Streptomyces sp. MnatMP-M17 | reverse complement strand
CGCCGCCACTGACCCGCCCGGCAACCGATACGCCCTGGCCTTCGGTGAGCTGAATGTCGCGTTGGGGCGCCTGGACGTGGCGATGTACCAGGACGACTACGAGACGGCTGTACGCGTGGCCGACGAGGTGCGGCTTCCCGACTCCTATCAGCCCACCCGGGTCGCGGGATTCCTGATCAGAAAGGCCGGCGCAGAGGCCTGGACAGCACGCCACGACGCATCGCTCGCATCGCTCGAAGGGGCGCGGGAGAAGGCTCCGCAGCTCACCCGCTACCACCCTGAGGTGCATGAAACCGTCGGCACACTGCTGCGGGCGCGACAGCGGCCCGCGCCGGAGTTGCGCGAGTTCGCCCAGTGGAGCGGTGTATAGCGAACAGCATACGGAAAGTCAAGCTTCGGCGTCCCTACCTTAGGGACGTCGGGGCCTTGCTGCGTCGGCACGATCTAACGGTCAGCGCCCACCCTGTAACACCCGTACATGGAGCCGACCATGACGCAGCATCACCCGTTCGCCGTCAATCCCCGTGAGGACTGGCTGGCCTCCTCCAGCCGCCTGCCCGGCAAGGCCCACGACCACTGGTACCGCCAGGGCCGCCCCGCCCTCCTGCCCACGGGCGTCATCTTCGACGCCGTACGGATGCCCGCCGTGCTGGTCCACGCGGCGGTCGGCAGCGCCGAGCCCGACTCCGTGGCCGGAGAACTGAGCAAGATTCTCAAAGGCCCGGTGATCGCCGAGACGGGCTGGTACTACGCACTCGTGCCGCCCCGGACGACAGAGACATGGCGATCACCGCTGGCAGTGGTCCGTGGACGTGGCGCCTGGCTCACCGTCCCCCGTGTCGACCACACGAAGCCGAGACACAGCGGCTGTCACTGGTCGGTCCCTGTGGAACAGGTCGGCAAGCTGTGTGACCCGGCTGGTGCGGCCGAGCTGCTGCAAGTCGGCCGCGAGCGGCTGGAAGACAGCGAGCGGTGAGCGCCACCGCGTGGCAGTGGCGTGACGGAGGCAGCGGACCGGGTCACCTCCAGCGTGTTCTCGTCGTGGTGAACGGCCGGTTCCTTGCGGAGTACAACGCGTGGCTGGCACACACCCAGGAGTGCGCCACATGCAGCGGCCCCGACGGCCGGTGCAGGGAGGGCAGGACGCTATGGACGACGTACACGGACGCCCGTCCCGCAGGCCAGCACAGAAGCAGGCGTCAACCCATGGTGACCGGATCGCGACCCGCCGTGAGATCCGAGCGTGTGAACTTCATGACCTCCCGCCCCGGCTGCCGCATCACGCCTAGACTGACCCGGCCGCCACGGAAGGAATGATCACAAATGCGCCCCGCTCGGTTCCAGGACTTCACCCTCGATCTTGCCAAGAACAGCCCCGGTGTGACCCGCGTCCAGACCCTCGCGGAAGCCGGAGACACCAAGCACCCGTTCGGACTGGCGATCACGACCGGGGATGGTGAAGCACGGTGGCAGATCATGGGCCAGCTTGCCGAGGGCGAGAAGCATGAACACTCCGATGTTCCCGTCAACGGTGAGCCGGTTCAGGCAGTGGCGGACCCGGCGCCCGGCGATCACGAAGGCTGGCTCGCCGCGGCCATCGCGCGGGCGGAGTCTCCGGAGATCGCGAGCATCGAGCGCTGGTCGACCCGGCCGGGTGAGGGAAGCAGCCGCGGGCTGACGGTCGTGTTCCACAACGGGGCGCGTGCTTTCGTCCGGCAGCTGTAGTCCTCCCGGCCGGCGGCGGGGTAGGACGACGTACGTCACTTGTCAGCACCGCCTGCACAAGGAGGACTGATATGTCACCACGATTCGATCCCGGCCGCTGCGAGGGCACGTGCCCTTCATGCGGGCAGACGGTCGGCTCGCCCCCGGGACAGCCGGCCACCGGGCACCAGAAGCCCCACCCCAGCCGAGAAACCTGCCCCGGCGGCACGACCCAGTAGTAACGCGGGACACGCCCCGGCCGCACCCGCGGTCGGGGCGCTTCCATCTCCGTCCCACTCGCCGAGCGCACCACGCGGTGCGGTCGTGGACCGGTTCGGCTGCTCTGTCTACGGCCAATGCGTGACAAGCGCGTTCGGCATCTGCACCGGCACTCATGGCGACGGCTGCCCCCAACCCCCTTAAGCGCGGCCGGCGTTGTGACGTGCGGTGGGGCGGTTTCTGTATACGACCTTCTGCCAGAGGTCTTGACAAGTTGATTGGTCTGGACCACCTTTACGCCCGACGGTGGCCACCGTTCCCCCTCTCGGTACCTCCATCCCCGAACCCCCAGCGGAGGCAGCAAGTGGAACGTGCACCAGACGGCAGAGGTCGCATACGGACCTGGATCGGCGGGGCGGTTGCCGTGTTGGCCGCCGGAGCGCTGAGTGTGACCGGGCTTTCCGGGAGTGCGCAGGCCGCGGACATCAATGTCGCCAAGAACGCCGGTTACGAGTCCGGGCTCGCCAACTGGACCTGTTCCGCGGGCAGTGGAGCCACCGTCGGCTCGCCCGTGCACGGTGGCGCCGCCGCGCTGCGCGGTACGCCCGCCGGGCAGGACAACGCCAAATGCACCCAGGCCGTCGCCGTGCAGCCCAACTCCACCTACACGCTCAGCGCGTGGGTGCAGGGCGGATATGTGTACCTCGGCGCCGAGGGCACCGGTACGACCGATGTGTCGACCTGGACCCCGGACAGCTCCGGCTGGAAGCAGCTCACGACCACCTTCAGGACCGGTGCCTCCACCCGGTCCGTGACCGTCTACACCCACGGGTGGTACGGCCAGACGCCCTACTACGCCGACGATCTCTCCGTCTTCGGCCCCGACGGCGGCGGTGGCAGCGACCCCGGGCCGCAGATTCCCGCCGCGCCCGGCGGTCTCGCCGTCGGCTCCGTGACCTCGTCGTCCGTGACGCTCAACTGGAACGGTGTCTCCGGCGCGACCGGCTACAACGTCTACCGCTCCGGTACAAAGGTCCAGTCGGCGACCGGCACCTCCTCGACCGTGACCGGGCTGGCCCCGAACACCTCGTACGACTTCCAGGTCACCGCGACCAACGCGGCCGGTGAGTCCGCGCGTTCCGCCACGGTCACCGGAAGGACCGCGCAGGGCGGCGGCAACCCGCCCGGCAATCCCGCGGTGCCGAAGCACGCGCTGACCGGCTACTGGCAGAACTTCAACAACGGCGCGGCCGTCCAGAAGCTCCGTGACGTCCAGTCGCAGTACGACATCATCGCCGTGTCCTTCGCCGACGCGACGGCCACGCCCGGTCAGATCACCTTCAATCTCGACCCGGCCGTCGGCTACGGATCGGTGGCCGACTTCAAGGCGGACATCGCCGCGAAGAAGGCCGCGGGCAAGTCGGTGATCATCTCGGTCGGCGGCGAGAAGGGCAATGTCACGATCAACAGTGACGCCTCCGCCACCGCCTTCGCCGACAGCACCTACGCGCTGATGCAGGAGTACGGCTTCAGCGGCGTCGACATCGACCTCGAACACGGCATCAACTCCACCTATCTGACCAAGGCCCTGCGGCAGCTCTCCGCGAAGGCCGGCAGCGGACTGGTGCTGACGATGGCGCCGCAGACCATCGACATGCAGTCGACGTCGGGCGAGTACTTCAAGACGGCGCTGAACGTGAAGGACATCCTCACGGTCGTCAATATGCAGTACTACAACAGCGGTTCGATGCTCGGCTGCGACGGCAAGGTCTACTCCCAGGGCTCGGTGGACTTCCTCACCGCCCTCGCCTGCATCCAGCTCGAAGGCGGCCTCGCCCCGTCGCAGGTCGGCCTCGGCGTGCCCGCCTCCACCCGCGGCGCGGGCAGCGGCTATGTCGACCCGTCCATCGTGAAGAACGCGCTGGACTGCCTCGCCCGGGGCACCAACTGCGGTTCCTTCAAGCCCTCCAGGACGTATCCCGGTATCCGTGGCGCCATGACCTGGTCCACCAACTGGGACGCGACGGCGGGCAACGCCTGGTCCAACGCGGTCGGCCCGCACGTCCACGCGCTGCCGTAGCGACTCCATAGGACCTACGTAGCAGCACCGCAGCACCTCCGTCCGTACCGCCAGTAGCACCTGCCTGTACGTACACGGCAGCGCCGCCGCTCCCCCGGCGGCGCTGCCAGGGAGCCCCCAAGCCCCTCCGAGCCCCCCACAGGGCCGGCAGCGCCGTCGAACCCCACCCGACGGCGCTGCCGTGTGTCCGGCCCCGGCCGGACCTGCCGGAAGTGCTACCAGGGAAGGTCCCTTATCTGCTGTACGCACAGCACCACGAACAGCAGCCCGGCCGCCGCCAGCATCACATTGCTCAGCACACCGTTGCGCCATTCCCTCGGCGTACGGGAGGAGTTGAGCAGCCAGACCAAGGTGAGCGCGAGGAACGGCATGAAGAACGCGCCCAGCACGCCGTAGACCACCACCAGGCCGAACGGCTCGTCCAGGAAGAGCAGTGAGATCGGCGGAAAGGTCAGCCAGAGCAGATACACACGGAACCAGAACGAGCGTTCCCGCGTGCCGGACGCGATCATCTGCGCCGTGTCCTCCCGGCCGACGCCCATCCGCTCCCGGATGAAGCGGTCCACGAAGTCGGCGAACATCAGGCTCACTCCGTGCCAGACGCCGATCAGGGACGAGAAGGACGTGGCGAAGAAGCCGACCAGGAAGAGCTTCGCGGTGACGGAGCCGAAGCGGTCCTCCAGGACCGTGCCGAGATCGATCAGCCCCTGGTCGCCCGAGGTGAGGGCGATCTGGGACGAGTGCAGCAGCTCGGCCCCGATGATCAGCATGGCGATCACGAACAGCCCGGTGGTGATGTACGCGACCCGGTTGTCGAGGCGCATCACCTTCATCCAGCCGGAGTCGGTCCAGCCCTTGGCGTTCACCCAGTAGCCGTACGCGGCCATGGTGATCGTGCCGCCCACCCCGCCGATCAGCCCCAGGGTGTAGAGGAGCGAGCCGTCCGGCAGGACCGGAGCGAGGCCCGCGAACGCGGCGCCGAGGTCGGGCGCGACGCGGATCGCCACGTACACCACCACCACGAACATCACGCCGATCAGGACGGTCATGGCCTTCTCGAAGACGGCGTACCGGTTGAACCAGACGAAGACCAGACCGATCAGACCGGTGATGACCGCCCAGGTCTTGAGCCCTGGCCCGTCCGGGAAGAGCGCCACGATGGGCAGGGCGCTGGAGGACATGGCTGTGGCGCCGTAGACGAAGCCCCAGACGAGGACATAGACCGCGAAGTAGACGGTGGTCCAGTTGCCGAGGCTGCGCCAGCCGTCGAAGAGCGTACGGCCGGTGGCGAGATGCCAGCGGCCGGCCGCTTCGGCGAGGGAGATCTTCACAAGGCAGCCGATCACCGCCGCCCAGAGCAGGGTGTAGCCGAACTTGCTGCCCGCGATGAGCGTCGCGACCAGATCGCCCGCGCCGACGCCGGTCGCCGCGACGACGATCCCGGGACCGATGTACGTCCAACTCGACTTACGCGGACGGGAGATGGTCCCGCCGACCGCACCGGCTCCGCCTGCTCTGCTTGTCCCGTCGGCCTCACCGGCTTCGGCTCCGGCTCCGGCTCCGGCCCCGGCGCCTGCGCCAGTCGCACCCTTGTCGCCCGTCGCACCCGTGGTGTCCGCCATTCGTATCGTCGCCTCTCACTCGACCCCCCTCATGTGACCCACGTCACCAAAGCGGAGCAACGGTGATCGCGCAAGACCGCGTCCGGCCCGGCGGACGCGGCGGGATTCCGGATCCGGTGAATTCCCTGCCCGTGGCGGGAACGGGCCGAACGCGCCAGGCGTGTTATGCACCGCGCACCCGAATCGACCGGGGATCTGCGGGGGGAGTTCTGGCATGTCTGGCATGTCCGGGGTGAAGATCGAGCGGCTGGGTACGGACGACCCGGCGGCTCTCGGCCCGTACCGGATCATCGGCAGGCTCGGCACGGGCGGAATGGGCCGGATCTATCTGGCGCGCTCCGGCCGGCGGCTGGTCGCGGTCAAGACACTGCTCGCCGAGGGAATCGTCAGCGATGTCGACCGGCGCCGGTTCGCCCGTGAAGTGGCCGTGGCCCAGCGCGTCGACAGCGGCTATACGGCCCGGGTCCTGGACGCCGACGCCGAGGCGGCCCGGCCGTGGATGGCCATCGAGTACATCGCCGCGCCGTCGCTCGCCGAGCTGGTACGGACGGCCGGACAGCCACCGGCCTCGGCGGTGCGCTGGGTGGGCGCGGGAGTGGCCGCCGCGCTGGTCGCGCTGCACGGCGCGGGCATCGTCCACCGTGACATCAAGCCGCCGAACGTACTGCTCCCGCTGAACGGCCCGCGCGTCATCGACTTCGGGATCTCCCACGCCAGCGATCTCACCCGGACCAGCCTCACGCTCGGCACGATCGCGTTCACCTCGCCCGAGCAGGCCAGAGGCGAGCCGTCCACAGCGGCCTCCGACATCTACTCGCTGGGCGCGACACTCTTCCATCTCGCCGTCGGCCGGCCGCCGTACGCCCATGACGGCGACACGCTGGGACTGCTGGCCCGGGTGGCCAGAGGCGAGCTGGAGCTGAGCGGGCTGCCGCGCGAGCTGGACCAGCTCATACGTCCCTGTCTGGCGGCGGATCCGGGCGCCCGGCCGCGGCCCGCCGATGTCCTCGCGCAGTTCAAGGCCGCTCTCGTCGGGCTGCCGGTGTCGGACAGTGGCCGCCGATGGCTGCCGCCGCGCTGGACGGCGCTGATCGAGGCGTACGACCAGCAGGGCCGGAGGCTACAGGAGGGCGGCGGGCCCGGAGCGGCGTCGGGCGCGGGACCCGACGATCCGACCGCGGACCAGCGTACGCACGGCGTACGGGAACCGGACCCGACGCGCGAGTACACCGAGGCCCGCGCCGAGGCGGCGGAGAAGGCCGAGCGGGAGAAAGCGGAACGGGAACGGGCCGAGCGGGAACGCGAGCGCGCCGCCCGCGAGCACGACCGCGCGGAACGTGAACGGGCCGAGCGCCGGGCCCAACGGGAGCGCGTGGCCCGGGAGATGGCCGAGATACGGGCCGAACAGGAACGCGCGGCGCGGGAACGGCTCGAACGGGAGCAGGCCGAGCGCGAACAGGCCGAACAGGCCGCACGGAACAAGACCGGGCAGAAGGACACCAAGGCCGAGGGCCGGTCACGGGCGGCGGGATCGGCCAACGGGCAGGGCTCCACCGGGCAGGGCTCCCCCGCCGGATCACGCCCAGCAGGCGGACAGCGCCCGGCATCCGCCGCATCCGCCGCATCCGCCGCCACCGCCCGGGCGGCCACGACGAGCCCGGCGACTCCGGCCAAGAAGTCCTCCGGCAGCGGTGTGTTCCTCCTCGTCGTCGCCTTCGTCGTCATCTTCATCTGGCGCCCTTGGGAGTCCGAGACCTCCAGTACCTCGTCCTCCGGCGGTTCGTCGTCATCGAGCAGCGGGAGTTCCTACGGCGGTTCCTATCCCAGCGACACCTCCACGACGCCCGCTCCGAGCGCCGTCGACCTCGCCTTCCGTGCCGTACGGACCGGAGAGTGCCTCAGCTCGCACGACGACGGGTTCGGACGCTGGAGCGACGCCGTACCGAAACGTGTCGACTGCTCGGCGCCGGAGGCCTACAACCGCGTGGACCAGGCCGTCTCGGACACGAACGGTTCGGTCTGCGACGGCGGCGACGACCAGCAGACCTGGACGAACAGCGGCGACGATGGTGTGACCACCACGCTCTGCGTCTCCCGCAAATACGCTCCGGGCCAGTGCTTCGTCGCCAAGAAGAAGGACAACCGCGTCGGCGCCGGCCGTCTCCAGACCGTATGGAACTGCGGCGCCGGCTCGGTGCCCGAGGGCTACGCGTACATCATGCAGATCACCGGCTACTACGGGATGCCGTCGGACGGCAGCGACCCGAACTGCCCGGACTACTGGTGGGAGGTGGACGACGACGAGAACTACGTCTGCGCGAAGGTCACTTCGTGACGGTCGGCCCGCATGGAAACCGCCGGACATAGCCGCCGGACAGGGCCGCCGGACAGGGCCGCCGGACAGGGCCTAGATCACCAGACTCAGCAGCGCCGCCACGACGAAGCCCGCCACCGACAGGACCGTCTCCAGCACCGTCCACGACTTCAGCGTGTCGCGCTCCGAGATGCCGAAGTACTTGGCGACCATCCAGAAGCCGCCGTCGTTGACGTGTGAGGCGAAGATCGAGCCCGCCGAGATCGCCATGATGATCAGGGCGAGATGCGCCTGCGAGAAGCCCTGGCCCTCGACCAGCGGGACCACGATGCCCGCGGTGGTGACGATCGCGACCGTCGCTGAGCCCTGCGCCACGCGCAGGACGACGGAGATCAGCCAGGCCAGCAGGATGACCGGCAGCCCGACATCGTTGAAGGTGTCGGCGAGCGCGTCCGCGATACCGCTGCCCTTGAGGACCGCGCCGAAGACTCCGCCCGCGCCGACGACCAGCAGGATGTTGCCGACCGGCTTGAGCGAGGACGTGGAGACGCGCTCAAGCGAGGCACGGGACCAGCCCCGGCGGATGCCCAGCAGGTAGTACGCGAGCAGCAGCGCGATCGTCAGCGCCACGAACGGATGGCCGAAGAACTCGATCACCGAGCGGCCGGTCGACGGATCCAGCGCGATGGACGAGAAGGTCGCGAGCAGGATCAGGACGAGCGGCGTACCGATGATCGCGAGTACGGTCCCGAGCGCTACGGGCCGCTCCTGCGGAGTGACACCGGAGGCCCGCTGCTCGGCGGCGACCGCGGCCTTGGCCTCCGCCGCGGCCTCGACCATGTCCTGCGGAACGTCGACGAACAGCCGCTTCCCGATCCACGCGGCGTAGACCCACGCGGCGAGCACGGCCGGGACGCCGACGACGACACCCATCAGGATGACCCAGCCCAGATCCACCCCGAAGAGCCCGGCCGCGGCGACGGGACCGGGATGCGGCGGCAGAAAGGCATGGGTCATCGAGAGACCGGCGAGCAGCGGCATCGCGTACAGCACGACCGACTTGCCCGAGCGCCTGGCCGCCGCGTACACGATGGGCGCGAGGACGAAGATGCCGACGTCGAAGAAGACCGGGACACCGAAGACGACACCGGTGACACCCATGGCGAGCGGTGCGCGCTTCTCCCCGAAGAGATTCAGCAGCCGGGCGCTCAACACCTCGGCGCCGCCGGACACTTCGAGGATCGCGCCGAGCATGGTGCCCAGCCCGATGATGATCGCGACATGGCCGAGGATGCCGCCCATACCCGTCTCGATCATGGAGACGGCGGCGGACTTCTGGACCGTACCGAAGAGTTCGGTGACAGAGAGACCGGCGGCGAGGCCGACGGCTATGGAGACACCGAGGAGGGCGACGAAGGGCTGGAGCCTGACCTTGATGATCAGGAGGAGCAGGAGGGCGATACCGAGGGCGGCGACGGTCAGCAGACCGGCGGTGCCGTCGATGAGGAGCAGCAGACCACCGGTGTGGGGCGGTGTCTCGGGTGGCGCGTCGGCGGCCAGGAGCATGGGGGGACCTCTGTTCAGGGGATATAAGGGCATACGGCGGTGGTGTGCGGAGGCAGGTGGGATCGCGGTACGGCGGCGCCGCGTGGGCGATCGCCGTACCGGAGTTCGGGTTTCAGCAGCGATGGAGAGGCTCAGGGGACTCTCAGCCGAGGACGGCGAGTGCGTCGATCTCGATCAACAGACCCTTGGGCAGGCCTACATAGACCGTCGTACGCGCGGCAGGCGCCTCCTTCAGGCCCTGCTCCTCGAAGTACGCGTTGTAGATCGCGTTCATCTCGGCGAAGTGGTCCACGTCGGTGAGATAGACGCGCATCATCATCACGTCGTCCCAGCTCGCGCCGCCCTCCTCCAGGATCGCCCGGACATTGGCGAACGTCTGGAGTGTCTGCTCGCGCAGCGTCGGTCCCGCGACCGTGGGCGCCTGGCCCTCGACGGCGGGCAGGAAGCCGACCTGGCCCGCGACCTGGAGGATGTTTCCCTTCCGGACGCCGTGCGAGAACTTCGCGGGCGGAGCGGTGTGGGTGGCGGGCGTGAGAGCTGTCTTCTCGGTACCGGTCTTCTCGGTCATGCGGCACTCATCCTTTGGTGGCGTCCTTGACAGGCGTACTGCCGGAGTACTCCCGGCTGATGGCATCCGCGGTACGGCGTACCAGCGGAAGCAGAGTGAGGAGTTCCTCGGCGGTGACCACGACGTTCGGCGCGGAGACCGACATGGCGGCGACGGCCCGGCCGTCCGTACCGCGGATCGGCGCGCCGACGCAGTTGATGGACTCCTCATGGCCGCCGAGATCGGTGGCCCAGCCCTGTTCGCGCACGGTCGCCAGCTCCTTCAGGAAGGCGGCGGCGTTCGGCGTCGAACGGGACGTGTAGGCGGGATAGTCGAGCTTCTCCGCGACGGCGCGGCGCTCGGGCTCGGGAAGGTCGGCGAGCAGGAGCTTGGCCACGGCGGCGACGGTGATGGCGACGGGCTTGCCGATCCGTGAGTACATACGGACCGGATAGCGGCTCTCGACCTTGTCGATGTACAGGACCTCGTTCTCCTCGTACACGGCGAGATGGACGGTGTGCCCGATCTCCTCGTTGAGCGCGGTGAGGTGCGGATGCGCGATCTCGCGTACGTCCAGGTTCTCCACGGCCTCCTGCGCGAGCGCGAAGAGCCGGGCGCCGAGGCGGTAGCGCTGGTCCTGCTGGCGGTGGACGAGCCCGTGCTCATGGAGCGTACGGAGCAGCCGCAGCGCGGTGGACTTGTGCACACCGAGCCGGTCCGCGACCTGCCCGAGATCGGCTGGTCCCTGGGCGAGCAGCGGAAGGATGCTCAGCGCGCGGTCGACCGTCTGGCTCATGGGGTACGTACCTCCTGCTCCGTGGCCTCCGTCCAGCCGGGGCCGAGACGAAGTCTCCCCCACGCGCCGTCGTCGAGTCCCGCGAGCCGGTCGGCGTCC
>NZ_FMDK01001172.1 GCF_900091995.1 Streptomyces sp. MnatMP-M17 | reverse complement strand
CGCCGCGGCGGGCGACGGGCCGAGCCCGCCGAGGGTGATGTTGGCGATGGGAGCGATACGGCGGGCCCGCAGCTCGCGGGCGGCCGTCTCGTAACACGCGGTCGGTGTGCGCTTGAGATGGCAGCGACGGCGCTTGTCGGGATCCCAGGACTCCACACCGAGATGGCAGGCGATGGCGGCGCCGGGCAGAAAGGCCTGTATCTCGTCCAGCAGACGCGGCGAACAGAACTCCGGGCGGGTCTCGAAGGTGAAGCCGACCGGTCTGCGGCGCGCGACGCACCGCAGCAGGTCCTGCCGTAGTCCGGGCGGCACCTCACGCTCGTCGAACAGACTGCCCGAGGGCGAGAGATAGATCAGTGAGCCCTCCGGCACGGACGCGATCCGCGCGGCGACGGAACGGTGGACCTCGTCGGGATCGATCTCCGGGCCCACACCGTAGTTGCACATGCTGCACTGTCCGCCGCGGTCGAAGGTGCAGCCTCGGGTACGGAACCAGAACTGGTAGAAGTCCACGACCGCCGAGGGCCGTCGCAGCCAGACAGTGCCCTTGCGTACGGCCCAGTCGGTGTCCGAGGGATGAGGCGCCCGCCCGGCCCGGATCTGCCGGTTGGCCCGCAGGAGCGTGCGCTCGACCTCGGAAGCGGTGACGGTCGGCATGGCATGCCTCCAAAGGCGGCGAAGGTGCGCAGGGAGGGCCTAAGTGATGAAGTCGGGAGAGCCGTGCGAAGTGCGGAGAGCTGGGGCATACCCATCAGACATTCGGATCAAACGAGTGCGAAACCGCCCTCAATGAGGGCCGATCGGCGTACTCTGCTGAGGTACTCACCGGTCCCCGCACGGGGAGAGGGCTCTCGGGGTGGGGAGACGGACGGTGTCGCACGCTTCACAGAGCGCCGAGGGCGGCCGTCCTGTCCCGGTGACCGGGCATGGCGTCGGTGAGGCCGAACTCGCCGCCGTCGCACGCGTACTCGGCTCGGGCGGCCTCACCACCGGCCCGGAGACCGCGCTCTTCGAGGAGGAACTGGCCGGGCACTTCGGGACCGGACCGGTCCTCGCGGTGAACTCGTGCACCGCCGCCCTGCATCTGGCGCTGCTATGTCTGGGCGTCGGCGCGGGCGACGAGGTGATCACCTCCGTGCTGACCTTCCCTGCCACCGTCAACGCCGTACTGGCCGTCGGCGCCGTCCCGGTGCTTGTCGATGTCGATCCGCGGACCCTGAACATCAGCCCGGCCGCCGTGGCGTCGGCGGTGACGCCTCGTACCCGGGCCGTCATACCGGTCCATATGGGCGGCGCCGCCTGCGACATGACGGCTCTGCGGGCCGTCGCCGACCGCCATGCCCTGCCGCTCGTGGCGGACGCCGCGCACGCGGTCGACACACGGATCGACGGACGGCATATCGCCGGTGAGGCGGATGTGTCCTGTTTCAGCTTCTACGCCACGAAGAACCTCACCTCCGTCGAGGGCGGTGCTCTGACCGGTCCTGCGGAGATCGTCGACCGCGCCCGGCTGCTGGCCCGGCACGGGCTGCGTTTCTCGTGGGACCCGGCGCTCCCGGCCACGGCGGCCTCCTACGAAGCGGTCGCCGCGGGCTGGAAGTACAACCTCAGCGATGTGCATGCCGCCGTGGGCCGCACCCAGTTGGCCCGGCTGCCGGAGCTGCAACGCGCCCGCCGTGACGTCGTACGGATCTACGACCACGCCCTCGCCAGGCTGCCCGGCGTCGATCTGCCCCACCGGACTTCCACGGAGGAGCACAGTTGGTATCTCTATCAGATCCAGTTGGCGGCGGATCCGGACGGCCATGGGACGCCGCGCGACCGTGTGGCGGAACGGCTGCGCCGCGCCGGGATCGTGACCGGCTCCTACTACGCGCCGCTGTCACGGCACGCCTTCCTGGCGTCGGTGTGCCGGATACCGGAGCCGCCCGTACACGCCGAGGCGGCCTGGCACCGGCTGCTGGCACTGCCGGTGCATCCCGGCGTGTCGACGGCGGACGCGAGGTGGATCGCCGGACAGCTGACGGCGGCTCTCGCGGAGGAGGGCCGGAACTGACCGCCGACGGGCCCGTCCTCGGCGGTGTTGAGGCGCGGCCATGACCGCCGAGGAAGCAAGCGTGGACCACGTCGTTCCGGTCGCGGCCCGCGCCGCGCTCGTGGACCGTGCGGACTTTCCGCTGGTGCACCGGCGTACATACCTCGACTCGGCAAGCAAGGGCGCGCTGGGAGGGCCGGTCCGGGCCGCCGTCGCCGGTTTCCTGGACGAGTGGGACGACGGCGGAGCGCGCTGGGACCTGTGGCTGGAGGAGATGGAGGCGGCGCGCGGCGCCTTCGCACGGCTCATCGGCTGCGCGCCCGAGCAGGTGTTCGTCGGCAGCTCCGTATCGTCGGCCGTCGCCGCGCTGACAACGGCGCTGGACTACCGTGAACGGCCCGAACTCGTGCTGTTCGAGGACGACTTCCCGACACTGGCCGATATCGCGCTGACCACCCGTCGGCTCGGCGCACAGGTCCGGCTGCTGTCCGCGCCGGCCGGCGGCCCGGGCGGTACGGACGCGGCGCTCGCCGCGCTGTCCGGGGCCCTGACCGAGCGGGTGGGGGGCG
>NZ_FMDK01000353.1 GCF_900091995.1 Streptomyces sp. MnatMP-M17 | reverse complement strand
GAGCCCGGGACGGTGGACCGCGGCGCTCGGCGGGGCTCGTGGTGGCGGCGCGCGACGCGGTGATTCCAGGGCGTCAGGACCAGCCGGAACAGCTCCCGCCGACGGCCCCGCGGACGTATAAATAGGCAGGTGGGTGGGACGTGAGCCAGGGCACATCTGCCGTATCGTTGAGGCGGTCCACGACAGATCGGCAGGACAGTGCGCAGGGAACGGGCAGGAGGCGGCTGGTGACCGTCGACGATTCGACTTCCGGCGAGGATGCGCAGCGGCCGTCGGAACCGTCCGGATTCCCGACCCCGCACCATGTCGTCGACCACACGGCCGAGCCGACCGACGATCCGCTGGCCATCCGCCTCGAACAGCTCATCCTCGGCGCGGAGCGCCGCTACACGCCCTTCCAGGCGGCCCGTACCGCCGGTGTCTCGATGGATCTCGCCTCCCGCTTCTGGCGCGCCATGGGCTTCGCCGACATCGGCCAGGCCAAGGCGCTAACCGAGGCGGACGTGCTGGCGCTGCGCCGGCTCGCCGGTCTGGTGGAGGCCGGGCTGCTCAGCGAGCCGATGGCGATCCAGGTCGCGCGGTCGACGGGACAGACCACCGCGCGGCTGGCGGAGTGGCAGATCGACTCGTTCCTGGAGGGACTGACCGAGCCGCCCGAGCCGGGCATGACGCGTACGGAAGTCACGTATCCGCTGGTGGAGCTGCTCCTGCCGGAGCTGGAGGAGTTCATCGTCTATGTCTGGCGGCGCCAGCTCGCCGCCGCGACCGGACGGGTCGTCCAGGCCGCCGACGACGAGGAGATGGTCGATCGCCGGCTGGCCGTGGGCTTCGCCGATCTTGTCGGATTCACACGGCTGACGCGCCGGCTGGAGGAGGAGGAACTGGGCGAGCTGGTCGAGGCGTTCGAGACGACCTGTGCCGATCTCGTCGCCGCGCACGGCGGCCGGCTGATCAAGACACTCGGTGACGAGGTCCTGTTCGCGGCGGACGACGCGGGCACGGCCGCGGAGATATCGCTGCGGCTCATAGAGACGATGGCCCATGACGAGTCCATGCCGGCGCTACGGGTGGGCATCGCGTTCGGCACGGTCACCACGCGGATGGGCGATGTCTTCGGTACGACCGTGAACCTGGCCAGCAGGCTCACCTCGATCGCGCCCAAGGACACGGTCCTGGTCGACGGCGCGTTCGCGGAGGAGCTGATCCGTACGGGCGAGGCACCGGCCTCCGAGGCCCAGGCGGCCGAGGCGGCGGCGCAGGCCGACAAGGAGGGCCAGGCACCGCCTCCGTACCGCTTCGGCCTCCAGCCCATGTGGCAGCGGCCGGTGCGCGGGCTCGGCGTGGTGGAGCCATGGCTGCTGGGACGGCGGAACACTTAGGATCGGCCCCGGTGAACCATCGTTAACCGGGAGGGTGTTGTCATGGCCGGGACTGAAGAGGCCGCGGAGGGTGTGGCGGAGGACGGGCGGCGGTTCGGGGAGTTCGTCATCGTACGGCGGCACGGCGGCGGCGGTCATGTCGCGGAGCTGGTGCTCGACCGGCCCAAGGCGATGAACGCCGTGTCGACGGAGATGGCCAGGTCCATCGCCGCCGCGTGCGTGGCGCTCGCCGCCGACGGCAGCGTACGTACCACCGTCCTGACCTCCACCCACGCGCGGGCCTTCTGCGTGGGCGCGGATCTCAAGGAGCGCAATTCCCTCAGCGATGCCGAACTGGTACGGCAGCGGCCGGTCGCGCGCGCCGCGTACACCGGCGTGCTGGACCTGCCGATGCCGGTCGTCGCGGCGGTGCACGGCTTCG
>NZ_FMDK01000375.1 GCF_900091995.1 Streptomyces sp. MnatMP-M17 | reverse complement strand
CGGCGGTACGAGCCGGCCCACGCCCGGACGCACCCGCACCGCCCCCGCCCGACCCAGCACCGCCCCCGCCCGAAGCGTTCCGCGCCGCCCTCGCGTCCAGGTCCGCCGTGGACGCCGACGGCTCCCACTGCTTGCCCTTCTTGCCCGCGTCCATCGCCTCGTTGGCCAGTCGGTCCGCGTGCTTGTTCCGCTCGCGCGGGATCCACTCGTACGTGACCTGGCCCGCCGGGAAGATCCGCCCGGCCTCCGCCGCCAGCGGCTTCATGTCCGGATGCTTGATCTTCCAGCGTCCCGACATCTGCTCGACGACGAGCTTGGAGTCCATACGCACCCGCACCGAAGCGTCCGCGTCCAGCGCCTTCGCCGCCTTCAGGCCCGCGATCAGGCCCTTGTACTCGGCGACATTGTTCGTCGCGACCCCGATGTACTCGGCCGCCTCCGCGAGCGTCTCGCCCGTCACCGGGTCCAGGACGACCGCACCGTATCCGGCAGGGCCCGGGTTGCCCCGGGAACCACCGTCGGCCTCCACGACGAACTTCGCCATCACAGACCCGATTCGGACGTACGGACCAGGATCCGGCGGCAGTTCTCGCACCGCAGCACGGCGTCCGGCGCCGCCGCCCTGACCTCGTTGACCTCGGTGATGTTCAGTTCGAGCTGGCAGCCCTCGCAGCGGCGCCGGAAGAGCCGGGCCGCGCCCACGCCGCCCTGCTGGACGCGCAGCTTCTCGTACAGCTTGAGCAGATCGGCCGGCACGGACGCGGCGATGAGCTCGCGCTCCTTGGTCACGGCCGCGACCTGGCCGTCGAACTCCTCCAGCGCGGCATCGCGGCGCGCGGCGGCGTCATCGGCCTTGGCCTCGACGGAGGAGACACGTTCCGTCAGCTCGGCGACCCGCTCCTGGGCGGACTCACGGCGCTCCATGACTTCGAGGACGACATCCTCCAGATCGCCCTGGCGCTTGGCGAGCGAGACGATCTCACGCTGGAGGTTCTCCAGGTCCTTGGGCGAGGTGACCGCGCCGGAGTCCAGCCGCTGCTGGTCGCGTACGGCGCGCTGGCGCACCTGGTCGACGTCCTGCTCCGCCTTGGTCTGCTCGCGGGCGGTGTCGCTCTCCTCGGTCGTCGCGGCGACCAGCAGGTCACGAAGCTGGGCGAGGTCCTTGGTGAGCGACTCGATCTCGGCGTGCTCGGGCAGCGAGCTGCGCTTGTGGGCGAGCTGCGACAGTCGTACGTCCAGGGCCTGGACGTCGAGAAGTCGGATCTGGTCGGCGGGCGCGGCGTTCAGTTGGGGGCTCCTGAAGAATGGTGGTGGCCGGAAGAGTCGGGGCCTGAGGAGTGGTGGCCGGAAGAGCGATGGTGGCCTGACGGATCATGGTGGGCCGACGAATCGTGGTGGGCCGACCAGGGATCGGTGACCGTCTTCGAGACATGGACCCGCAGGTCCCAGCCATGGCGGTCGGAGATCTCGTCGAGCTGGGCGGCGGCCTGCTCGCACCAGGGCCACTCGGTGGCCCAGTGCGCGGCGTCGACCAGTCCCAGCGGTGAGTGCTGTGTGGCCTCGGAGGTGGGATGGTGACGCAGGTCCGAGGTGAGGAACGCGTCCACGCCGACCGCCCTGACCTGGTCGAAGAGACCGTCCCCGGAGCCGCCGCAGACCGCGACCGTACGGACGAGGGCGTCCGGGTCGCCCGCCAGCCGTACGCCCTGCGCGGTGGCGGGCAGCCGGTGCGCGACGCGCGCGGCGAAGTCACGGAGTGTGGCCGGGTGGTCCAGTTCGCAGATCCGGCCGAGTCCGCGCCGTCCCGTCGGATCCGTCGCGTCCGGTACGAGAGGCGCGACGATCCGCAGGTCCAGCGCGCCGGCGAGGGCGTCGGAGACACCGGGATCGGCTCTGTCGGCGTTGGTGTGGGCCACGTGCAGCGCGATGTCGTGCTTGATGAGCGTGTGCACGACACGGCCCTTGAAGGTGGAGGCCGCGACCGTCGACGTACCGCGCAGATAGAGCGGATGGTGGGTGACGATCAGATCGGCGCCGAGCTTCACCGCCTCTTCGGCGATCTCGTGGACGGGATCGACCGCGAAGAGGACCCGGCTCACTGTGGCGTCGGGATCGCCGCAGACCGTACCGACGGCGTCCCATTGTTCGGCCCGCTCAGGGGGCCAGAGGGCGTCGAGCGTGGCGATCACTTCGGACAGGCGGGGCACGGAGGGCACGGAGCAAAGGCTACCTGTCCCACGTGTCCCACCCGCCCTGACCGGAACAGCCCATGAGAGCGCATGCGGCCGACCTGCCTCAAGGCCTTCGGTAGGCCTCGGTCGGTCCCAAGGCCCTCGGTCCGTCCCGGGATTGCGCTCGCCCTACTTGATCAGGTACTCGCGCTACTTGACCAGATAGCCGCGGAGATCGTCCAGAACCAGGTCCGCCGCCGTCACGCCCAGACCCAGGTACCAGGTCTCGTCCTTGACGTCCTTGGCCTGTCCGGCCTTGACCGCCTTGAGGTTCTTCCAGAGCGGATTGGAGCGTGCGGTGTCCCGCTGAGTCTTCGCCGGATCGCCGTACACACCGGTGAAGATCCAGTCGGCGTCGGCGTCGTCGATCTTCTCCGGGCTGATCTCCACGGCGAGATCGTTGATCTGCTGGTTCTCGGGACGCGGCAGACCGATGTCGTCAAGGATCGTGCCGATGAAGGACGCCTTCGCGTACAGCCGCAGCCTGTCCGGCATGTAGCGCACCATCGAGATGGTCGGCTTGTCCTGGCCGAGGTCCGCGCCGAGGGCCGCCGCCTTCTTGTCGTACGCGGCGAGCGCCGCCTCCGCCTCGGCGGTACGGTCCAGCGCCTGGGCGTTGAGGAGGTAGTTCTCCTTCCAGGTGAAGCCGGGCCGGATGGAGAAGACCGTGGGAGCGATCTGCGAGAGCTCCTTGTACTTGTCGGCCGCGCGCAACTGGCTGCCGAGGATCAGATCGGGCTTGAGCCCGGCGATCGCCTCCAGGTTGAGATTGTTGATCGTGCCGACGTTCTCGGGGCTGCCCGCGCCCTGCTTGAGATAGCTCGGGATGGCCTCGTCACCCTCGGTGGGCGCGTAGCCGACGGGCTGGACGCCGAGCGACACGACATTGTCGAACTCGCCCACGTCCAGGACCACGACCCGTTCCGGGCGGGCCTTCAGCTCCGTCCTACCCATGGCGTGTGTGATCGTGCGCGGGAACTGGCCCGGCCGGGCGTCGGTCCCGTAGCCGGCCGTCTTCCTGGCCGCGTCGGCGAAGTCCTTGCCGCCCGTGGCGACGGCGGCCTTCTTCCCTCCGTCGTCGGAGGCGGCGGAACCGCTGTCTGAACTGTCGGTGGAGCTGCCGCTGCCGCAGGCCGCGAGGGAGAGCGCGGCGGCGAGAGCGACGACGGCGGCTGAGCCACGGCGTCGTATGGACATCTGGATGCTCCTGGGAAGTGCTGGGTCTAGGCGGACGTGCTGGGTCAAGGCCTGGTAGGTACGGGTTTGAGCCACCGGTCGGGTGCCGATCGGACACCGACTTAGGTGTGCCTTACTTTAAGCATCCCGTCTCCCGGCCAGCACACCCGCCCCCACACGCTCCGGCAAATCCCGCCATGGCCACCCATATGTGTGAAGTGGCCGACGTCGTGTTGTTCGGCAGGAAGTGCGAAAACTAGCTTCGTCGCCGGAGGTGACGAACCGATGACGGCCTGTGCCATCGAGACGGCTACGGAGGACGGAGCGCTACGGCGTACGGGGTTCGCGATCACGGCGGACGGGACCTACGCGGCGCGACTGACGCTCGGAAGCGGGAACAGGAACGGCGGGGACGGAGGCGGGGGCGGAAGCGGGGGCCGCGGGAACGGGAGCCGAGGCGGAAACGGAGGCGGCGGGAACGGTGGCGGGCAGGGCGACGGAGGCGGGCGCGGGCTCGGCGACGCCTGGTTCCCGGAGCGGTGGACTCTCGACGGACCCGAGCCCTACGCCGTACCGCTCCCGCTCGACCAGCCCGAGGAGCCCGACTCCGATGTCCTGCCCATGACCGACGGACGGGTGCTCATCCGCCGCCGGGTGGCGGACCGGCACGACTTCTCGCTGCTCTATCCGACCGGTCCCGGTACGGGTCAACTGCCGCTCGGCGCGCTCGGATGCGACCGGCTGACGCTGCTGCCGCCGTCACCGGACGGCCGGAGCGCGTACGCCCTGGCGCCCGGCGAGCACTCCACCACGGTCTGGCTGGTGGCGGGCGGCGCGTTCGGACCGGAGCGGGTGGCCGAGGTCGCGGGCCACTGCTCGGGCGGCGTCTGGCTCGACCGTACGGGCCGGATACTGGCCCTGGACCGGGAGAGGGACGGCGTGGTGAAGGCCGTCGCCGTCGATCTGGGGCGTGGTGGCGAGGTGACGCCACTGCTCCAGATCACCGAGGAGAGCAACGACCGGCTGCTGCTGGCGGACGCCGACAGCGGACTGCTGCTGATCCGCTCGGACGCGCCGGGTCACGACCGGCTGGGCTGGGGCGTACTGGGCAGTCTGCGTCCGGTGCGCTTCCCCGAGTGCCTGCGGCTCGCGGACTGCGCGGTGACGCCGTTCGCCGTACAGCCGGGACAGGTGCTGATGCCGGAGAGCTGCGCGGTGGCGCTGCGGATCGACGGCGCGGCGGGCAGCGGGCTCGGAGTGTGGCGTCCGATGGGCCGTCAGCTCCATCGGCTCCCTACGCCGGACGGGTGGTTGGCGGGAGCCGGGCTCTGGACCCGGGACGGTGTGCTGCGGCTGCCGTACGCGACGAGGGAGGTGCCGTGCGGAGTGGTCGGGCTCATGGCGCCGCCGGAACCGGCAGAACTGATCGAACCAGCCGAGCCGGCAGGGCAGGTCAGACCGGCAGGACAGGCCGAACCGGTCGAGCCCACTGCGCCGTTGGAGCCTCCCTCCCGGCCGGCAGATCCACCGGCATGGGTGAACCCTGGGGCACCGCTGACGTCCGGAACAGCCTCCGGGCCGCCCGGACTCACACAACTCGCACAAGCGGAATCCGTGTCCGGGGAACCGTTCACACCTCCGCGAACTCCTGTGATGTGCAGGCCGGTTCCGTTGCAGCAGGCGCCTCTCACCGGGCGCGGGGTACCTGGATAGACTTTCTTCCGGGGCTGCGCAGCCGTACCGACCGGGCATTGTCGGGGACTGTGATGTGGAACGGTGACCGTCACTTCGCCGGGCGGTACAGGGAATGCCGGGGCCCCTGCGCCACAACAAGAAGCGATCACGACGGGGTGACTTCCCACATGTTCGAAGCCCGAACCGACACGACCCAGGAGCGCCCGCAGGGGACGGCCGCCGACCAGGGTGACATCAGCCACTTCGGAAAGCATCGAGGCGGCGCGGCCTCCACGGAGGACTCGATGTCTCCGGCCCACGGCCGCCACCGCCGCCCGGCGGAGGGGGAACACAGCAACGCGGCCTGAGACCCGGGGCCGGCACGCGCACCGCAACGCACAACGCGTACAAGCACACCGCGTACAACGCGCGTGACGCACCACGAAGAGGCCGCCGCGGCACAGACGCGGCGGCCTCTTCCCGTTGCGCGGCGGCCTCTTCCCGCGGGGAGTCCCGCACCATGACATTTGTACTGGCCAAGTCCGTACATCCGCATCTGCCGGGCAACGGTCCTGCTCCGTAGCGTCATGGGTATGACACAGACAGCGGATACTTCACCACCCGCCGTGAGCTCCACCGGCGTCGTCAAGAGCTTCGGTGCGGTCCGAGACGACCGGCCTCGTCCTGCTCGGCCGACTGCTCGTGTTCGGTTCGTACGCTGTGGTCTCGTACCGCACACCGGCGAGGACGACATGCCCCAGGACCAAAGCCAGCGCCAAAGCAAGGACCCAAGCCAGGACCCAAGCCAGGACCAGGGCGGCGGGAGACCCGGGCCGCCCAGTGGTTACGCGATGCTGCCCTGGCTGCTGCTCGGCCTGGGCTCCTTCTCCAATCTCGTCCAGGGCAAGACTCCGAACCCGTGGTTCGGCGGTATCGGTCTGCTGGTCTTCAACTCCCTCTATGTCTACGTCGTGTTCACGGCCTTCGACCCGAGAAGGCGGCATAGCCACGCCACCTGGTGGTCGCTCGCCGGGATGGGACTGATGACCTTCGGGCTCGGCGGTGTCTACGGCGGGAGCTGGCTGCTGTTCTTCCCGCTCTTCGGGCTGGCCTGCGGCACCGTGGTGCGCGGACGCGGCCTCGCCTGGGTGGGCCTTCCGCTGAGCGCCGCCGCGGGAGCGATCGGCGCGTACCACGACGGCTGGAACGCGATCGCGGTCGCGTACGGCACATTCATCTCCATGATGGTGACCGCCGCGATCCTCACTCTCGCCGAGACGGTGATGGAACTGCGTGCCACACGCCAGGAGTTGGCGCGCTCGGCGGTGGAGCGCGAGCGGCTGCGGTTCTCGCGCGATCTGCACGATCTGCTCGGTCACACCTTGTCCGTGATCGTGGTCAAGGCGGAGGCCGCGCGCAGACTGGCACCACGCGATCCGGACGCGGCCCTGACCCAGGTCTCCGACATCGAGTCCGTCGGCCGACAGGCCCTGACCGAGATCCGGGAGGCCGTCACGGGCTACCGCGAGGGCAGCCTCGCCACGGATCTGGACCGAGCGTGCTCGGCACTGACGGCCGCCGGGATCGAACCGGTGATACGCCGGTCCGGGCCACCGCTGGAGCCATGGGCCGAGGTGCTGCTGGGCTGGGTGGTACGGGAAGCCGTCACCAACGCCGTACGGCACAGCGCGGCGACCCGCTGCACGATCACGGTGGATGGCTCGGCGGAACAGGTCAGACTGACGGTCACGGACGACGGCGTCGGCATCGAGGGCGACGGCGACAGCCCAAGCACAGATACCGGCGGTACGGGCCTCAAGGGCCTCACCGAACGACTCGCGGCGGCAGGCGGCTCCCTCAAAACCGGCCCGGCGAACGGCCCGACGAACGGCATAGCGACCAGCCCCGGACGACAGACACACCAGGGCTTCCGCGTGACCGCCCTCCTGCCGACAGACGCCTCACCGTCGCACACCTGACCGGCGCACGTCCGACCGCTTCCGCGTCCAGGGCGGACGGCCGGGCCCGCCCCCCTGGGCAGGTGACAGAGATGCAGTCTCGACGGTCCGGTGCCGTCGCGGACCGGGGTGAGGCCGATGATGACGGTGACGAACTCGTCCCCGCGGCGGGTGTGGCACCACGCGATGAACGCCGCCCGGATTCTCGCGCCTCGGGCGCAACCGGCGGTCCCCGGGGGAACGGTGATCGGCGGTGGCGTTCGGCTTATCAGGTGCGGTCGTGGAGAGTGACCTGGTAGCCGTCGGGGTCGGCGAAGGTGAATGTCCGGCCGAA
>NZ_FMDK01000379.1 GCF_900091995.1 Streptomyces sp. MnatMP-M17 | reverse complement strand
GCCACCCTCCGCTCCCACTCGGCGGCCCCGCCATGGCGGGAGCGGGCGGCAGCGGCGGCCCTGGAACTGGAGTGGGAGGAGGAGAGGCCGCACGAGCCCGCAATGTGGAGCCGCCTCTACCGGCTCTGGGCGGAACATGAGGCGGACCTGCGGCTCCACCTCGGCGATGGCCAGGCCCAGAGCATGCTCACCGAAGCCCGCACAAGATCACGGACTGTCGGAGACCGACGGTCCGTTGCCGTTACGCTGAGACGGCCCGGCCACGAGGAAGCCGCCTCCCACGCCACGGCCTGACAGAGCCGTCCAAGGGGCGCGGAACGAAAGGCAGGTAAGCCGGCCGATGCCAACTCGTGTAGCCGTCTACGGGGCCGGGTCCTGGGGCACAGCATTCTCTGTGATCCTGGCCGACGCCGGGTGCGAAGTGGCGCTGTGGGGGCGCCGCCCCGAACTGGTCGACGCCATCAACACCACCCGAACGAATCCCGAGTACCTGCCGGGTATGCCCCTCCCGGACAAGATCACAGCAACCACGGACGCGGCAGAGGCCGCCAAGGGCGCTGCCGTCGCGGTCCTCGCCGTCACCGCGCAGACCCTACGGGCCAACCTCACCGCCTGGGCCCCACTTCTCTCGGACGACACCGTTCTCGTCTCCTTGATGAAGGGCGTCGAAGTGGGCACGACGAATCTGATGAGTGAGGTGATCTCTGACGTCACAGGTGCGGGGCCCGAACGGATCGCAGTCGTCTCCGGGCCCAATCTCGCCGGCGAGATCATCCGGCGGCAGCCCGCGGCAAGCGTCGTGGCCTGCATGGACCCCGAGGTCGCCCTACGGCTCCAAGCCGCCTGCCACACCCCGTACTTCCGTCCGTACACCAGCACGGACGTCATCGGGTGCGAACTCGGCGGAGCCGTCAAGAACGTCATCGCCCTGGCCGTCGGCATCGCCGACGGCCAGGGCCTCGGCGACAACACCAAGGCCTCCCTCATGACCCGGGGGCTCGCCGAGACCACCCGGCTCGGCCAGGCAATGGGCGCCGACGCGCAGACCCTCGCCGGACTCGCAGGCATGGGCGACCTCGTCGCCACCTGCTCCTCCCCCTTGTCCCGCAACCACACCTTCGGCGCCAACCTCGGCCGCGGGATGACCCTCCAGGAGACCATCGCGGTCACCAGCCAGACAGCCGAGGGCGTCACCTCCTGCACCTCCGTCCTCGACCTGTCACAGCGCCACGGCATCGACATGCCCATCACCGAGACCGTCGTCAGCATCATCCACGAAGGGCAATCCCCACAGGACGCCATCAAAGAACTCATGTCGCGCTCAACGAAACCTGAGATCCGCTGACCGCCGCCGCGTGAGCACCGAACCGACACGCCAGGCCGCACACATCGCTCGCCTCACACCAGATGCCCCATGAGACATGCTGAGCGCGAAGAACACTTCGCAGGCGACTTCTTCGCCATCCTGGACGACGCGCAGGTCCAGGCCCTGCCCGAGACCACCTTCAAGGTCAACACGATGCTGACCGGCCACGCCGCCAGGGAACGTCTCGCTCGGCGCCGCCGGGTATCTGGTTGCCCTCCTCGTCGAGTACCGACTTGAATTCGTGACTGCGAATCAGGTGGCGGCCGATGTTGAAGCAGCCCGGAGAAACCGGCGGGCCTCTCGCCTGCTCGACGCGGTCTTGCTCACGGACATCCCGTAGTCGTGCAGGACACATTCGACAGTCCGTTATGCTCCGTATCTAAACTGACACACAAGCCACCCCCTGGCAGGACCCACCAGGCGAGAAGCCGAAAGGTGAGCGTGCCGCCGTGAGTTTCGCCGACGTCACCGCCGACGACGTCCCGCTCCTCGTCGGCGAGGGCCTCCCCTTGCGCTGCGACAGCGGATCCGGCCTCGCCGGTCTCACCGCCGCATTCCGCAGCTTGTCGGCGGCATGAACACGTCCCACGGACCTCAGACCGGTCACCCGTACCAGCCTGGCCTGCCTGTCCGAACGTGTGCAGTCATCCTCGACGGCCACGACATGTGCCTGATCCGCCGACGCCGCCCGGACGGTGACCAGTACTCCCTACCCGGCGGCCTCGTCGACCCCGAAGAAGATCTTGATGCCGCACTCGCCCGCGAACTCCGCGAGGAACTCGGCCTCAACCTCGGATCCGGCATCCCGGAGCCCCAACTGCGCTGGGTCCAGGACCAGATCATCACCCGCCCCGGCGCCGACCAGCCGCTCAGGCGACTGCACCTCATCCACCTGATCAACCTGCCCCACCCCCTCAGACACACCCTCGCGACCACGGAGAAGGACGCCACCGACCACAACGACATCATCTGGATGCACTACCGCCAGGCGGCCTCCGCCCACCTGTATCCCGCCATCGGACCCGCACTCCACGCCATACACACCTCGCGTGACCGGACCGGCCCGATCCTCCTGCCCGCCATAACAGACCAGACATTCCGGTGGCGCTGAGACCGCCAAGACGGCTCTGAGCAGACGTCAGGAGAGCCTTCGCATAGATTCCGGCGATCGCAGGGCCAACGCGGGCATCAGCTCTGGACGTCGGCGAGTGCGGCGGTGGGCGTTTCGCCGTTCTGGGCCTGCTGGGCACGGCGTGCGAAGAGAGCGGCGATGTCCTGCACGAAGCCCCTGTTGAGCTCGTCCTCGTGGCGGGCAGAGGTGTCCAGCCGCAGGATCGTCGTGCCCACCCGTATCTGCCCCGTGATCCCCTGTGCGCCCTGCGGACCGACCGCGCCTCGCAGCGCGTCGCGCTCCTCACCCGCCGCGCCGAGTTCCGCCTTCTCCTTGCCGGCCTTACGGGCCGTGTCCTTCCAGAGCACGTCGTACGCGGCTACGGCGGCCTGCTCGTCCTCGTAGGCGACCATCCACAGATCGACGAGAGCATCGTTGTCGGCGCGCCCGAACGTGACAGACCCAAGGAACCGGGAGCCTTCGCACCCCTTGTTGCCTTCGCTGGGGCAGACACCGTTCCTCATGAACTCGCTGTCCAGGGCGCCCGCCGAGGGCTTCTCGGCGGTCTTCCACCCGGGCATGGCCTTCGCGTCCGGCAGCACCGACCGGACCTGCGCCTGATCGAGCGGCGCTGCGGTGTCCGCCTGCTCGCCACCGCACCCGGCGAGCAGCACCGCCCCCAGTGCCGTCCCCGCAGTCTGCACGTACCACTGCCTACGCATGACACTCCCTTGTTCTGCCGTCGGCTGCCGATCTTAACGAGGGTCGTGAATCGGGCTCTTACTGGAGTTCCCGCAGTCATCCGGACCGTCCTCCGGTTTACCGGGCTGTGTACGGGCTGACGGGCAGTCGGGGAGTTTCTTGGCTGAGCGAGCTTCAGGCGATCGGTCTTCTCAGCGAAGGCGAGGGGGACGCAGGTCTCCCGTGGCCTCCTCGGAGAGCGGGGAAGGGCGCCGTGTTTTCCCACGCGGCCAGGGCTGCCGGACTCAGGAGCCTCCGGTCTCTGAGCCTGGACTCATACGGCATCGCCGCCCCTACCCGATCCTGGCGGACAGGCTGATCTCGCCGCCCTGCATCCTGGCGAGGCCTCAAGGGTACGGCCCGGTCCGAGGCGTGGCGGGACAGAATATGGGGGTGCCTTCAATTTCCCTGGGGACGCTGTAGCTGTCCCCGAATGCCAGGAGTGAGGGGCCGGGCGGAGTCCATCAGTCGGCCCCGGCGAGCGGGAGATCTGCGTCGCACCGTTGCGGGTGGGCTCGTGACGTCGGGAGTGTGGAGCAGGCGGAGACTAGGCCCGGAGCCCGGCTGTCATCTGGCGGCCGAGGTCCTGCACGATGGCCTGGAGCACGGTCTCGCTTGCCTCGATTCTCATGGGCACCATCACGCCGACCACGACGCGATCCGGTTTGTCCGGACGCACGGGCAGGGCCGGTGCAGGTTCCTCCGACACGATGCGCAGGACGTCATGCGTCTGGGAGCCTTCGAGCCGGTAACCGTCCTGCAGGCGGGACAGCCACTCGTGGTGCACTGCCACGGGCCTCTCGTGGACCGCACCGATCCGGGCGCCTGCTGTCGACCAGTTCGACCATTTCACCTCGCTCCAGCCGGGACCGGGAGCCGGGAGGACGTCGGAGAGGTCGGGGTGATCCTCGCCCAGCCATGTCGGAATACTGTGCTTGCGGATCAACCACCGCCCGTCACGGTCCACGACCGTCGGATCGAGACCAACGATGGCGCGCATGTCGAGAGCGACCCGGCCATCGGTGATCCGGTCACCGTGGACCCAGACCGCGTCCTTATTCACCACCCAGTCGCACAGCCGTTCCCTCGCCGCAGACGCCACAGTGCTCCCTCTTGCAGTCGATGATGCTCCTCACCGTAGCGGCGCCGGGGCTGCGGCATCAGGCGCGGACCGGCAGCCGGCCGGCGCGAGGTGCCCGGTCAGGTCGACCGCCGACGGTCCTGCGGGGGCAGAGGCGTCGGCTGCATCGACAGGGCGCTGGGTATGACGGGCGGCCCGGTGCCGAGGTCGGCGACGCGCAGTTCGGTCAGGTAGCCCAGGACCGTGAGCGGTGTGGCTGGAGCCGGTCGTAGGCTGAGTGGAGGGGGTGGCAGGAGGACCGTCATGCCCGCTCTGGCTCATTCTGCGGTGTCGTTCGGGCTGGTCACGATTCCCGTGGCGATAACTCCGGCAACGCAGTCCCACTCGGTTGCATTTCGCCAGGTACACACTGCAGACATGGGGCGGGTCCGTAACCGGAGGGTGTGCGACGTCTGCGGGCAGACTCCGGGCCTCGAGCAGATCGGCCGTGGCTACGAACTCCCGGACGGCGCGCTGGTGGAGGTCACAGACGCGGAGCTGGACGCTCTTCCCTTGGACTCGGTCCGTGCCATCGAGGTCGTGGGCTTCAACCCGGTCGGCTCGGTCGACCCGCTGAGCCTGGGGCGGGCTTACTATCTCACCGCCCACGGTGACATTGCCGTCAAGCCCTACGCGCTCCTCGTCCGGGCCCTGCGGCGCACGGAGAAGATCGCGGTGGCGAGGTTCGCGCTGCGGGACCGGGAGCGGCTCGGGCTCCTGCGGGGCCAGGGCACCGCTCTGGTGCTCCACCGGC
>NZ_FMDK01000787.1 GCF_900091995.1 Streptomyces sp. MnatMP-M17 | reverse complement strand
GCAGCCCGCGCCCGGCGAGTCGGTCGAGCCGCTCCCGCCAGGCGGCGGGGTCCGGCGGTGTCTCCTCGAAGGTGACCACGCTGTGGACGACGTAGTACGCGAAGATCGCGGCCACGGCATCGAGGTCTCCGGGCGCGGCCGGGCGGACCACCGCCTCGCACGACATCGGCGCCGTCGAGTCGATCCGCACCACAGACATCCCTCCTTCTTCGGACGATCATCACAGGACCATACTGACCGGCTGCTGCCGGATTTCCGGTGTGTTCATCCGTGGCCTCTTGACAGCCCAGGAGCCCCGGAGGCAGGCTTTCCATCAAGCAGAAGATAACTTCCGCAATACGGAAGGAGCGCTTGACTCCTCATGGCCCCTCTCACCACGAACGGGCGCGGCGCAGAGCAGCGCTTCGATGTGAACCTGTCCATCCTCTTCACCGAGCTCCCTTTGCTGGAGCGTCCCGCCGCCGCCGCGGCTGCGGGCTTCGGCGCCGTGGAGCTGTGGTGGCCCTGGATCGACACCCCCACGCCGCCGCAGAGCGAGCTGGACGCCCTCAAGCAGGCGCTCAACGACGCGGGCACCCAGCTCGTGGGGCTGAACTTCTACGCCGGACAGCTCCCGGGACCCGACCGCGGGGCGGTCTCCGTACCCGGTGAGGAGGCCGAGCGGTTCCGCGCCAATGTCGAGGTCGCGGCGGCCTTCGCCGCCTCCGTCGACTGCCCGGCGCTCAACGCGCTGTACGGCAATCGCGTCGAGGGCGTCGACCCGCACCTCCAGGACACCCTCGCCCTGGACAATCTGGTGCTGGCCGCCCGCGCGGCGAGCGAGGCCGGATCGATCCTGCTCATCGAGGCGCTCAACAAGCCGGAGTCGCCGCTCTATCCGCTGGTGAGCGCGGAGTCCGCGATCGAGGTGGTCGACCGCGTCAACGAGGCCACCGGGCTCGACAACGCCGCGTTCCTGCTCGATCTCTACCACCTGTCGATGAACGGCGAGGACCTGAACGAGGTCATCGACCGCTATGCCGACAAGACCGGCCATGTACAGATCGCGGACAACCCGGGCCGAGGCGCTCCCGGCACCGGAGCGCTGCCGCTGGACGATCTCATCGGGCGGCTGCGGAAGGCCGGTTACGCCGGCTGGATCGGCCTGGAGTACAAGCCGGGCGACCGTCCGAGCGCCGAGGCCTTCGACTGGCTCGCCAACTGACCACCATCACGTGACCACCGTCATGCGCGTGTCGAGACGCACGCACGTGTGCCGAAAGAGGGCAGCCTCATGAGTAATCCTCCCAAGATCGCGTGGATCGGCCTCGGCATCATGGGCTCGCCCATGTCCGAGAATCTGATCAAGGCCGGTTACCCGGTGACCGGTTACACCCTGGAGCAGCCCAAGCTCGACCGGCTGGCCGCGGCCGGCGGCACGGTCGCGGGCTCGGTCGCCGAAGCGGTACGGGACGCCGATGTGATCGTCACGATGGTGCCCGCCTCCCCGCAGGTCGAGGCGATCGCCTATGGCGAGGACGGCATTCTGGAGAACGCCCGCAGCGGCGCGCTGCTCATCGACATGTCGTCCATCACCCCGCAGACCTCGGTGGATCTGGCCAAGAACGCGGCCGAGAAGGGCATCCGGGTGCTGGACGCGCCGGTCTCCGGCGGCGAGGCCGGGGCGATCGAGGCGGTCCTCTCCATCATGGTCGGCGGTGAGCGGGCCGACTTCGACGAGGCCAAGCCGCTGTTCGACGCCCTCGGCAGAACCATCGTGCTCTGCGGACCGCACGGCTCGGGCCAGACGGTGAAGGCCGCCAATCAGCTCATCGTCGCGGTCAATATCCAGGCGTGCGCCGAGGCCGTGGTCTTCCTGGAGAAGTCCGGTGTGGACCTCGCGGCGGCGCTCGATGTCCTCAACGGCGGTCTGGCCGGCTCGACCGTGCTGACACGTAAGAAGGACAACTTCCTGAACCGTGACTTCAAGCCGGGCTTCCGGATCGATCTGCACCACAAGGACATGGGCATCGTCACGGACGCCGCCCGCAATGTGGGTGCCGCGCTTCCTGTCGGTGCCGTGGTCGCCCAACTGGTCGCCTCCCTGCGCGCGCAGGGCGACGGCGGGCTGGACCACTCGGCACTGCTGCGCTCCGTGGAGCGCCTCTCCGGCGACCAGGTCTGAGTCCCAGGAACTCCTCAGGACTCCTGGGACCAGGACCGCCGCCGGACCTCAGAACCCGGGCGGCGCCGGCGCTGACACCTGTCCTGTCGCGCCCAGGCGCCGGCGCCGCCCGGAACCACGCAGGCGAGCGCGGAGCACGGAATCCCCCGTGCTCCGCGCTCTTCCGCGTTCCACGGGCTTCCGCGTTCCACGGGCCCGTACAAAGCCGACGGCCTCCGCACCGGATTCTCTCCGGTGCGGAGGCCGCGTCCGTCCGCCGCCGCTCGGTCGGTCGGGGACAGCGGCGGATCAGGTCAGCGGCAGGATCTCCGTGGGCGCGTGCCACGGCTCCGTGGCGATGTCCTCGAACTCGTTCACGCTCGCGATGTCGCTGCCGCTCATCGAGATGTTCGTGACGCGTTCGAGGATCGCCTCGACCACGACCGGCACCCGGAACTCGGCGGCGAGCTTCTTCGCCTCCTCGAAGGCCGGCAGCAGCTGATCGGGCTCGGTGACCCGGATCGCCTTGCAGCCGAGCCCTTCCACGACCTTGACATGGTCGACGCCGTACACGCCCAGCTCGGGCGAGTTGATGTTCTCGAACTCCAGATTGACCTGGAAGTCGATGTCGAAGTTGCGCTGCGCCTGACGGATCAGCCCCAGATACGAGTTGTTCACCAGCACATGCACATAAGGGATACGGTGCTGCGCGCCGACCGCCAGCTCCTCCAGCATGAACTGGAAGTCGTAGTCGCCGGAGAGGGCGACGACCGACGCCTCCGGATCGGCGACGGCGACTCCGAGCGCGGCGGGAACGGTCCAGCCGAGCGGGCCCGCCTGGCCGCAGTTGATCCAGTGGCGCGGCCGGTAGACATGCAGCATCTGCGCGCCGGCGATCTGCGAGAGTCCGATGGTGGTGACATACCGGGTCTCGGGACCGAAGGCGCGGTTCATCTCCTCGTACACCCGCTGCGGCTTGAGCGGCACATTGTCGAAGTGCGTACGGCGGTGGAGCGTGGCCTTGCGCTGCCGCGCGGAGGCGGCCCACGCGGCGCGGTCGGGCAGCTCGCCCGCGTCCTTCAGCTCCTTCGCGATCTCCACGAAGAGCTCCAGGGCGACCTTGGCGTCGGAGGCGATCCCGTAGTCCGGCGGGAAGATCTTGCCGATCTGGGTGGGCTCGATGTCGACATGGACGAAGGTCCGTCCCTGCCGGTAGACATCGAGCTTTCCGGTGTGGCGGTTGGCCCAGCGGTTGCCGATACCGAGGACGAAGTCCGACTCCAGGAAGGTCGCGTTGCCGTAGCGGTGCGAGGTCTGGAGGCCGACCATGCCGGCGTTCAGCTCATGGTCGTCCGCGATGGCGCCCCAGCCCATCAGCGTGGGAATGACCGGAGTACCGGTCAGCTCGGCGAACTCGACCAGCAGTTCGGCGGCGTCGGCGTTGATGATGCCGCCGCCCGCGACGATCAGCGGGCGCTCGGACGCGTTGAGCAGCCGTACGGCCTTCTCGATCTGCGCGCGGCTCGCGGCCGGCCGGTAGACCGGCAGCGGCTCATAGGTCTCCGGGTCGAACTCGATCTCGGTGAGCTGGACATCGAGCGGCAGATCCACCAGGACCGGACCGGGCCGGCCCGAGCGCATCAGATGGAAGGCCTGCTGGAGGACGCCGGGAACCTGCGCGGCCTCCAGGACCGTCGTCGCGGCCTTGGTGACGGGCCGGGCGATGGAGGCGATGTCGACGGCCTGGAAGTCCTCCTTGTGGATCACCGCGGTCGGTGCCTGGCCGGTGATGCACAGGATCGGGATCGAGTCACCGGTCGCGGAGTAGAGGCCGGTGATCATGTCCGTGCCGGCGGGCCCCGACGTACCGACGCAGACGCCGATATTGCCGGGGTGGGTACGGGTGTAGCCCTCGGCCATGTGCGAGGCGCCCTCGACATGGCGGGCGAGCGTGTGCTGGATCCCGCCGGATGCCTTCAGGGCCGCGTAGAAGGGATTGATCGCGGCGCCCGGCACACCGAACGCGTTTGTCACGCCCTCGCGCTTGAGGATCTCAACTGCCGCTCGGGCAGCGGTCATTCGAGGCATGGAGTACTCCTGCTTCGGCCGGCGGATTCGGGCTCTGTCGCGCCACCTGAGAGTCGATTCCGTAATGCGGAAGTTTAGTTCTGCTATATGGAATCAATCTAAGGTGGACTCCGTACCGCGTCAAGGGATGGCCGAGATGACCGAAGAGCCTCGCCTGGGCCTCGCTCTTGGTGGACGATGGGACACCGAGCGCGACGGATCGCGGCGGGAGAGGGCCGACGGCCGGAGAGGACTGCGGGGCCGGAGGGCCGGAGAGGGGCGCGTGGTGGCAGAGAGCGTGTGGGTGAGCTGTCCGTCCTGCGGCGGCCGGCATGCCTTCGAGGTGTCGGTCTATCCCTGCGCGTGCGGAGCTCCGGTGGCGCCCGCGCCGGTCGGCGGCGTACCGGTGCAGCCGGTCACGTACCGCAGCTGGGCGGAGGAGTGGGTGGCCGTCCGCTGTACGGCGTGCGGACGCGAGGACCAGTGGCCACGGCCTGAGCTGGGCTGTCCGTGCGGGACGGTGCTGCGGATTCCGGTACGGGAGGACGGCGGTACGGGTACGGGTACGGCTCTGGCGAGGCCGGCGGAGCCGTCGGTCCCTGAAGCCGGGCCGGCGGCCGGGCCGGCTTCCGCAGGACCACACCCCCCAGGACCGCATCCCGCGGGACCGCCCGCGTATATCCCGCTGCCGCGGACCGCGGCGTCACCGCGCCCGTCGTTCCGTCCGCTGACGATCCGTACCGCGCATGACGCGGTCACCGCGGCGGCGCTCTATCTGCGCTGGCTGGGCTTCGAGGGCGTCGTCCGGGCCGGAGAGGGAACGGAGGGCGCGCCGTATCTGATCGACCTGTGCGGCCCGGAAGTGGTCGCCCAGGTGGAGCCGACCACCCGGCCCGCCAATGTGCGCTCCGTCGAGTGCCTCTGGCTCAACGGCCTGGGCGCCTCGGCGCTGGGCGTCTTCTTCTCCCTCGCCGGCTACGCGGACGACGCGCTCGCCCGCGCCGACGATCTGGGCATTCCGCTCTTCGTCATGGACCTCACCGGCACTCCTCGGCCGGTCAACGGCGCGGCGGACGAACTGGTCTCGACCGGCGCGTAACCTCCTCCGCCGCACGGTGCCACGCCTTCGTCTTCAGTGCGTCCGGCCGGGCCCGGACATCGCCGCCGCTCCGTGCGGTGTCATGTGCTGGGTGAACCACTCCGTGGCCAGATGGGCCACCGCTTCCAGGGCGCCGGGCTCCTCGAAGAGATGGGTCGCTCCCGGCACGACGGCGACCTGGTGTTCGCAGCGCAGCCGTCCTGCCGCCTGCCGGTTGAGCCGCAGTACCTCGGTGTCCGTGCCGCCGACGATGAGCAGTGTGGGTGCCCGCACCTCCGCGAGCCGGCCCGCCGCCAGATCGGGACGGCCGCCACGGGAGACCACCGCCGCGATGTCCGCATGCGGCTCGGCCGCCGGCA